>CAZIHB010000080.1:0-8214 GCA_964538535.1 uncultured Hyphomicrobiales bacterium
ATCATCGGATGTTTTCCTCTTCCTGACGGCCGGGGAGGCTGCCGAACTGAAAAACTCCTTCGTGCCCGCTGGCCCCTCTGATATTCGCGACATGCTGGCCATTTATCTCATTTTGGATATGCACTTCACGGGCAGAGAACTGCTGCAGCTGAAGCGCGGGAACCTTGTTGCCAACAGGAAAAGCGGCACGATTGCAATCAAAGATTTCTCCGGGCGTGCCATGCAGATGCCGCCGCGCGCTGCCGAGCTTTGCAGCCTCCCGCAATGCCCGGGGCCGGCCTCCCGTGCAGGCGATGACCTGCCCCTGCTTCCATGCTGCAGCAACAAGCACTCCGGTTCGGCACTCTCGAGCCGCGGGCTGCGCGACGCGCTGCACCGCAGGCTGCAGGCGGCCTTCCCGCTGAAAGGAGAGGAATACCATAGGCCTGCGACGCTCTTCAACACCTCGCTGCTCCTCGAAATAGCCGGGGGAGCCTCGCGGAAGCACATCGCTGCAAAGTATGGCATAAAGCTAAGCGCGACACTTGATAAATACTTCGCGCTCGCCGAAAAATTCATGATATGAATCACACTCGCCCGAAAAGCCCCTCGGGTGCCAGCCCCTCGGGTGCCGTCTGCCATTCCTCAAAAAGGGTTGCCATATCAAGATGCGCGGGATTGCCCGGGCCATGCTTTGGCCGTGCCTTCGGCTTGAACGGGAACGAGGATACCCCCTTGCCCGCGGGGAATTTCCTGACCCCGGCCACGTGATCCGCCTCGAATGCGAACTCCTGCCCGCCGCACGAGCAGACAACCAGCTCACAGCTGAGGGAATTTGCCCTTTTCTTTGTAAGAACGAAGCGCGGAAAGGGCAGAAGATCCATCTCTTTTCCCTCGCCGATACAGATAAACTCCCTTCCGCCGGCAGACGACACGGAATATTCACCGAAATTGACAACCCGCAGGACGAGCTTCGCCTCGATCGAGAAATACACCCCGCCCACGCAAAAGACGAGATAATCGGTCAGCCCGGGCGAGGCTTCGCGTTCGGCCAGAAGGCACAGCGCCGCCTCTGCCAGCCCTGCCGCCCTCGAGGAGCGTTCTCTTTCGGCAAGCAGGTGAGCCGCGGTTTCCGATTTCAGACGCGAGACGGCCTCGAAGAGAGCTTCGCCGGCGGAACTGCCATCTGCAGCAATGAAGTTCACGGGCGCGCCTGCAAGCATCTCGGCCCTGCCCGCCATGCCAAGGATGCGCGCTATATCGTCATCATTGCCCGCGCTTTCCCTCAGCACCGCCGTCAATTCCGAGAGCAGCCCCGTAAGTGCAGAGAAATCGAAGCTTTCTTTACGAGAGACATTTTTGGCAGTATCAAGCGGCGGGGGAACGTAAAACCCCGATGATGGCAGCAGCGGATGCCCGTTTGCCGCGGGCCGCCCGAGCCGGCCGGAAATTGCTGCGCCGGTGCCGGGCAAAAGAGCTTGTGCGGCAGCTGCCCCGTCCGCAGCAGCATCATCCTCGTGACGCTCCACCGGCCGTGACCCGCCATCAAGGAAACTATCAAGTTTATCGCAGTAATCATCAATTTTTTCGAATGTTTCCCCGATAGTTTCGAGCGTGCTTATTGCCTCGAACCCCGCTATTTCCTTGAATATGGCACCCGTCTTGATCAGCGCGTCCACTCTCTCGGCCGTGAGGTAAATCTTCCCGTCTTCGGCCGCCATCAGCAGCTTTTCTACGGATTTCGCGAGGGCCGCGGCCTTTCCGATGCCCAGGATCTGCGCTTCACCCTTTATCGACCCCGTGGCAAGCAGCAGGCGGCGTATTTTCTCGCCGCTGATAGCCTCACCGCTGCAGGCGAGCGAGACCTCGAGATCACGGGAATACTTCACGAGCTCGCGCGAGAATTTCCGCAGGTACCTGTTTCCTGCAAGGACAGGCAGCCCGCTGTTCCGGCCCGCGGGCGGCACCGGTTCGGGTTCCTTCACGGGCGCGGGGCGTATGTTCGCCACGAGGAAGGATTCAAGCTCCGTCCTGTACTCATTAATTATTTCGGACTCGTTCTCCAGTATTTCAAGTATCTCGCTTTCATCGAGCAAAAGCAGGGATGAGAATAAATCTGCAGCCCGCTGAAGATGCTCGAGAAGCTCGAACGTGATATCCACCCTTTCCTGCTTCATCAGGAAGAGCGCTTTTTCAATGGAATCCGCAAGGTTGAACGCGTTGTTAAGGCTGCAGGTGCGAGCGGATATTTTTATGGAGCGGACGCACATCAAAAGCGCGGGCACCGACCGGGCCCCCGTGCCCGACATCATGTCCTCCAGCCCCCGCTCCAGCGCGGGAACGTGAATCCCCAATTCTTCCAGGAAAAGCCGGGAAAGCCCGGCAAGATCAATGGCCGCCGCCTGCCTGTCACTTTGCATAATCGCTGAATCGCCCTGCTATTTCAAGTCTTATATCGTGCAATTTACTTATTATCGACCTGAAAACAACGATATTATCGGCTTTCAACTTCTCATCGCGTGTGTTGACCTCGGCAGCCGAGCATATTTTCTGATAATGCGAGTTGATTTCCTTTTGAATGCGGGCCAGATCATCGGTGCTCTTGAGTGCAGAAACAGAATGCATCAGCATCACACCGCAATCTGCTGAAGCAGACGCGCTTATGCCGCTGAGGCCCTTAGCGGTCGAGGACATGACAGCCTCGAATTCGCGAGTGAAGTGCGCCAGCTCCACCGAGACAATCTCAAGCTCCAGCGCGAGCTTGCGGCTTTCGCTCATAAGCAGCCTGATGCGCTCTTCCACCGACACGTTGTTTGCGGTTCTTATCTCTGTGTTCACGTTGAATGAATTAAGCTTTTTGGCTATATTTCCCGCTTTATCGGCGGCCTGCCTGATTTTTCCGGAAAGCTCCGATGTATATGAAATGTGCCGCGAAGCCGATTCGAAAGTCTTATATGAATTTGCAAGCGAATCTGCCGCTTCCCTGAGCTTCTTCAGGTCCGCGCACGCGAGCGATATGGCCCTCGCCAGGCCTACCGCCGTTTTGGGCAGTTCCTCGCGGAGTATTTCCAGGTTGATTTTCACGCCGGGCGCACCTTCCGTGCTTTCCCCTGCAAGCTTTTCCATCCCCGCGATAATTGATGAGATCTTCGCGGATAGTTCGGCTGTCTCCTCGCCCATGGCGGCAGCCGAGAGTGCCAGTTCCTTATCTTTCGCTGCCGCGGCGGAGAGCGTTTTGTCAATAGCAGCGTAAATATCGCCCGGGCCGGGGTCCCGGCTCTCTATTCCCAATCTCGCAGCCGCACCGCCCAGCACTTCCGCCAGCAGCACGGCCTTGCGTTCGGCTGCCCTCTCGCGCCGCCTGATCGCGGCCATCCCGGATATGAATATCATGATCACTGTTGCCGGGATAAGCGCGTCAGCCGGACGGAAGCCCGCCGCACCCTCATTTTCGATCCCCGCTGCGACTATGCATGCCGATAAAGCAGGCACAGGCGAGGCTGAAATCAGTGCCGAGCATCTTTGCTTCCCGCTTTTATCACGCAGGGGGATCTCGAAATTCAGTCTTTCAGACTTGCCGGAGGCCGCAATTTTCATTGCCATGGCTTCCAATTGTTTTTCATCGGGCTTAAGCTGCAGCCCGGAATATGACGTCATTGCCCCGTAAATCAGGCCGGAGAGCACGGGCCGGCTGTTCCGGGCGTTATTATCCATAACAGCTGTTGCTATCTCACCCTGCCCGCCGGTGAAACTCCCCGCGGCGGCTTTCAGCGGCATCTCGGTCTTGAGCATAGCGGCGAGGCTGCCATCCGGCAGGCGAAGAGGGTCATAGTATGCAAGAATGCTTTGTCCCCGGAAATATTCTTTTCTCAGCAGCGGCCTGCCGTAATCAATTGATTCAAAAATATCGAGGTTCGAGCGGCTTTTTCGCAATTCATTCCTTGCTGCCCCGGCAGATGCGCCGGCAGATGCTGCCCCGGCGGCATTATTCATCACAGTCGAGGCAAGCAGCAAAGCAGATTTTTCCCTCGTGTCATAAAGATAAAAATCGAGCCCCGTGATGCTTTTTGCCCTGTTGAGCGCGGGCACGGCCTTCCCGGACTGTTCACCGGGCATAAGGACAGATTTGCCGATCGCCAGGCCGGCACGGCCAATTTGCCCTGCCATGCCGCTCTCTCTCGTATTTCGATCATGAGACGTGCCCGGCCTTGGGTTCTTAACCCGGGGGTTGGGAACCCGGGGGTTCTTAACCCGAGCCACGCGAAGCCCGCCGTCAATCCTGACAAGTTCCCCCACGATAGCGGAGGCCGCTCTCAGCCTGTCGCTTCCCGCGTCGGCCGCGAGGTTCATGG
Source organism: uncultured Hyphomicrobiales bacterium (assembly GCA_964538535.1). Lineage (GTDB taxonomy): Bacteria > Bacteroidota > Ignavibacteria > Kapaibacteriales > UBA2268 > CAZIHB01. The sequence continues at coordinate 4,332 of CAZIHB010000080.1, forward strand.
CATCGGCTGAACTTTCGGCCGCGAAGGAGACCTCGCCCGCCACGCTTCTCAGCGAATTTTTCCCGCCCTCCCCGGCAGGGGCGCACGAATGCCACACCGATGCCGCGAGGGCCAGAATGCAGCAACCCGTGAATAAATTTTTCAAACCGGAGCGCTTCACAAATGCACCGGGAACCCCGCGCCTGCCACCTTGTTCGGTTTTCATCAATAACAGCTTTGCAAATAATGATTTAAAACTACAGGAATAACTAAGAGCAAATTTAGAATTTTAGCAGTAAATCTCTTACAAATTTTTTTTAATTTTAGATTTTGTACTTATGTCTGTTTATTGGGAATAGAATAATCATGGCTGAAAGAAAAAGTGATCTGAGTTTTTATATTAAAAGGGCACTGATCGGCCTGCTGCTGGCATTGGCTGCAATGGCATGGCTGAGGTTCGATCTGATGTATAATTCTCCGCAGCCCGACGAGAGCCGCTATCTTTACACGGGCAGGCTGCTGCTCTCCGGCGGCTCGCCCGAGGATTATGACTTGCCGGTCAGTTCGCAGCTTCCGGCCTACATCATCGGCCTCGGAGATGCCGCAGGCGGGCTGAGGGGCGGCAGGGTGGCAGCCTTGCTGCTCGGGTTTCTTTCGATATTCCTATTTTATAAATTATGCAGGTCTTTCCTCCGGGATGAAACGGCAGCCTTCTTTTCTGCCTTCATTTTTGCCCTGCAGGCGCCGCACATTTTCCTGAGCAAGACTGCCACGAATGATATTATTTCGCTTTGCCTTTTCATACCGGCCGTATGGATCGGGATTGAGGCATTCCGCGCCGAGGGGGCCCGCACCTCGAAAAACGTGCTCGCCGCCGTGCTTTTCGTTGCAGCCGTGCTTTGCAATTATTACCTTCTGATCTATCTGCCCGTCTTTATCGCCTTCGCGTTCATCATGGACAGGAAAAAAGCGCTGATATACACGGGCATTACTGTTGCGCTGATTGCCATTTATTTCGTGTTCAACATATCCGATTTCGGCAATTTCATGGATTATGCATTCCCTGCGGCGAGCCTCGGTGAACGGAACATACTGAAAGTGCTCGTGCTCGTCTTTGAATATATGCTGCTGCCGCTCGTCCTGTTCTTCATTGCCGGGGACTTCGAGAACCGCCTTGTGCCGGGCAACAGGGCCATGATTGTTATCGCCGCGCTGGCTCTGCCATTCGTGCTGTTCCATATAGCAACGGCAAGCCTCACGGCCTGCTGGCGGAACATCAGCTTCGCGCTCGTGTTCCTGCTCATCCCCTCGGGCGCCGTCGTTAAGGACTTCCTCCGCAAGAACATGAGCTACTATGCCTCGACGGTCATACTCATGATCGCGCTCGGCTGCATTGCATTCTACGAGAATTCAAGGCTGGAGCTGGCTTACCCGAACTCGAAGAACATGATGAAATACATGAGCTTCGAGCTTACAAAGACAGCTACGATTCTTTCAGAGGATCCCTATCTCGTCCGCTATCATTTCTATCCGCAGATAAAGGGCGACAGATTCTTCCGCACTGACAGGTACATGGGCCTGAAAGGAGACGCTGCGATCAACCAGATACTAATGGACGTTAAGAACGGCAAGTTTTCGTACATAGTTGTGAACGGGCTCGAGAATCCGAAGCTCGCGCGCAAGATGCGCAGGGGAGTGACAAAGGAACTTTACAGGCTGCCATACAGCGAGGATTTCATCAACACGAAAATAATGAACTACATCAACCTCGGCAGCTTCGACCTATACAAGAGGAAATATTAAAATTGGAAGCAGTTTTCCCGAAAACAGCCAAATCATGCGGAATAATCCTCTTCACTGCCGACAGGAACAAGTTCCTCCTGATGAAACACGAAGACAGGTGGGACATACCCAAGGGCCACATCGAGAGGGGCGAGACCGACCTCGACTGCGCGCTGAGGGAATTTGCGGAGGAAACTGGGCTTAATCCTGACGACATCATCCTTGATAAGGGATTTCTTTACGTGGACAAATATCCGGCCAGCTACAAGAGATTTAATTTCAGGACGGTTGAAAAGACGCTGATCGTTTTTCTTGCTTACATAGATGAAGCAAGGCAGATAGTTCCGACCGAGCATATAGGATATTCCTGGTTCGACTGGGCGCCCCCGCACGAGATCGAATCCAAGACGGTGGATAAACTTCTCGCCTGTGTCGCGAGGTATTATAACGGAGACAAACTTGCCTGAAATAATACAAATAGCAGGAATCAGGGACTACGGGGAAGCACTCATGGCTGCGGAGGCAGGTGCTGACTGGATCGGTTTTCCGCTGCGCCTTGCATACCACCGCGAAGACATGAATGATGCACAGACACGGGAAGTAATCAAAAAGCTTGGCAACCGCGTGCTGCCGGTGCTGATCACCTACCTCGACAAGGCGGCGGAAATAGACCGCCTGGCAAGGCACATCGGAGCCAGAGGCGTGCAGCTGCACGGCCCCGTCGAGCCGGCGGAGCTCGCGGCCCTGCGCGGCCTTGCTCCATTTCTTGTCATAGTTAAAAGCCTGATTATCGGTAAGGGTGATTTCGCCGAAATTGAAGAAGAAATAAAAATTACTTCAGAGCACGTCGATTACTATATCACCGACACCTACGACCCCGCGACCGGAGCCTGCGGCGCCACAGGCAAGACGCACGACCCCGCGGCCTCGCGGGCTGTTGTGAAGATCTCGCCGCGGCCCGTGATAATGGCCGGCGGGCTGACGCCCGACAACGTGGCCGAAACGATCCGCGAGGTCAGGCCCGCGGGCGTGGACGTCCACACCGGGATAGAAGATAAATTCGGCAGGAAAAATAAAATTCTGACGGAACTTTTTATCGAGCGGGCCCGCGCGGAATACAAATTGCAAAGGATGCTCAGCCGTGGGCAGACTTAAAAATCAATTCGAAAACAGGGGAATATGAAATTTCCCCTTGTTTATTTTTCCACATGCACTTATATTTGTATTCGCTTTTTTTGCAGAAGCACTGGGGCGTAGCCAAGGGGTAAGGCACCGGTTTTTGGATCCGGCATTCGTAGGTTCGAATCCTGCCGTCCCAGCTTTTTTTTGAGGAAATGGAAATGCATGATTTTAAAGTAGCATCAGGCAGATCAAATATAGAACTCGCCCAGAAAGTGGCGGGACATCTTGGTATAGAATTATCCGCTACAAATATTAAGAATTTCAGTGACGGCGAATTATGGGTGAAGTTCGAGGATAACGTGCGCGGCGTTGATTTATTTATTATACAATCAACATTCGCCCCCTCGGACAATATCATGGAGCTGCTCATGCTTATCGACGCTGCAAAGAGAGCCTCGGCAAGAAGAGTAACCGCTGTCATCCCGTATTACGGCTACGCGAGGCAGGACAGGAAAGATCAGCCGAGAGTCTCCGTGACGGCTAAGCTCGTTGCCAATCTCCTTGTCAGGGCCGGAGCAGACAGAATAGTAACAATCGACCTGCATTCCTCGCAGATTCAGGGATTTTTCGATATACCGATGGATCACCTCTATGCCTCGCCGGTGCTTATCAGAATGATGCGCAAGCTTGACCTCGGATCCATCTGCGTAGCATCGCCCGATGTCGGGGGCATTAAAACAGCAAGGGCCTATGCCAAGCAGCTCGGCGGCGATCTGATACTTGTTGATAAACGCAGGCCGCAGCACAACGTGGCGCAGATCACGCATATCATCGGCGACGTTAAGGACAGGAACGTGCTTATAGTGGACGACATGATCGACACCGGCAACACGTTCGTAAAGTGCGCCGAGGCACTCAAGAGCAAAGGAGCGCTCAACATCATCGGACTCTGCGTGCACCCTGTCTTCTCGGGAGAAGCTCTCGACAAGATCGATGCTTC
>CAZIHB010000081.1:0-8170 GCA_964538535.1 uncultured Hyphomicrobiales bacterium
AAGTAAATATTTTCTGACCAACAACAAGAATTATAAAGACTTAACAACGTTGAGCAATGCTATCAATAAGCTGATTAGGAAAATAGAGGAATGGTTCCTTGAGCAGGGCATCGACAATTTGAATTTTAAGTATGCAGAGAAGAAATAGAGCGGCGGGCCGCAGCGTGAATCATGTATTTGCAGGGGCGCGGCGGGCTTCAGGTATTTGAAGAATCTGAAGAAAGTAGAGGGGAGGAGGAAATCATCTTAGCAAAAACAATAATTCTTTAACCGTTACGTAATTTATTTTCTGATTATTGTTAAGCATTATATTGAGGGAGCTTGTGCAAAAACAAAGGCGCCGGCACCCTGCAGGTGTCATCTCCGCGGAGGCGGAGATCCATAAGTTCTTGTATAACAATTGATTCCCGCCTTCGCGGGAATGCCGGGCCAGGAATTTATTGCAATAATCGGGAATTTTCACACAGGCTGGAAGGCCGGATGCTATTAAGTAAAAAGGAGCGTGGTTCTGAACCAAGCCCCCGGCGGGATCCTGCTGCCGGCTATACCAACTCTCAGATCCAATGCAAAAGTATTGAATTATTTTGTATAATGCAAGCAGAATGTTATTATTGTCTTGGATTTTCCGACTTTTTTTATTATGGAATTCAGTTTTTTTCTTTTCAGCATTGAACCGTGATATTGCGCGGGGGCGGCCATCATGCCCCCCTGCAAATCCGTCACTTAGCGAAAACATCCTTCCGGAACATCTCCCTCTCGTCGAAGGCAAAGAGCTTCGACATGTTGATGCTGATGAACACGGTGAGGATGCTGCCTATAAAAATGGCTATCATGATGAGAATTTGGTATTTAATTGCCGTCATCGGGTCGCTGCCGCCGAGGATCTGCCCCGTCATCATGCCCGGGAGCCATATCAGCCCCATGGACGCGTTCGAGGCCACAACGGGGCTGAAGGCATCCTTCAGCGCTTCGCCGGTGAACCGCCTCAGCGCCTCGCCGCGCGTGGCACCGCAGATCAGGTAGAAGCGGTATCGCTCTTCTTCCCTTCGCAAGGCGCCGTAGAATGACCGGATGCCGACGATGGAGCTCGTGAGCGTGTTCCCGACGATCATGCCCGAGATCGGTATGATGTAGCGCGCATCGAAGAAATTGCCCGTGCCGACAAGCACGAACCCGAAAATCGCGAAATTGGCAAGCACGTTGGCGAGTATCGAGATGAAGACGGGCATGAAAAAATACTTGTTCAGATAGCCGCCGCGCTTGTTGATCGTCAGCGCGGCCGCCACGACCATGAGCAGCACCCAGCCCAGGTTCAGCCAAATTGAATTTAACTTGAAAATATATTTCAGGTAGGTGCCCGCCAGGAATAGCTGCACTCCCATCCTGATGAATGAAACTGCAGCGGCGCGGACAAGGCCCGTCCTGTAATAAGCAAGAATCAGCAGCGGCACTGCAAGCAGTATAAAGCCCGCTCCCAGCCCGGCCCAGCCGATGTCAATAGTCTTTTCCATCATCCTGTCTCTATGATTTTGTTGCACATGGCGGCCCACCGTTCGTCGTGGGAAGTGGAGATCACGGTCAGGCCGGGGTCCGCGAGAATAAACCTGACGGCCCGGTCCACCGACTCGGCATCGAGCGCCGAGGTTGGCTCGTCAAGCAGTATAAGCCGCTTGCGAAGCAGCTTGCAGAGCGCCAGCCCGACGCGCTGCTTTTCTCCGCCCGAGATTGTCTCCATGTCCGAATCAATGATCTTTTCGTTCAAGCCGAGTTCGCCGAATGCCTCGAGTATATCTCCGGCCGCGGGTGTGTTCGCCTTGTTCACCTCGAACTGAAAGGGCAGCAGAAAATTGTCGCGCACGCTGCCGGCGCCGAGCACTGAGAGGTTCTGCGGCAGCCAGCAGATGTTCTTCCTGACTGATGCAATGGATCTGGGGCTCACGGCCTTGCCGAGGAAAGTGATCATCCCGCTGTCGGGCTTTATGAATCCCATTATTATGTTCAGCAATGTTGATTTCCCCGAGCCCGAGTGCCCACGCAGGCACATCTTTTCGCCGCGGCGAAGCTCGAAGCTGAGGTTGCTGAAAAGTGATCGGCCATCGAATGAAATGGACAATCCCCCGGCGGACAGAATCACATCATCCATAATTTACATGATAAAAATAAAAAAATGCCTTCAAGAGGCCCTGCCGCAAATATAGTGAAAAATGGACAGAGACGTGAATAATAGAAATCCGTCTTCCAGCCTGTGTGAAAAGTACCGATTATGGCAATAAAGTCCTGACAAGTCATTCCTGCGAAGGCGGGAATCTATTGATTTGCATAGACTTATGAATCTCCGCCTGCGCGGAGATGACGACGGAAAAGGGGCCGCGCCGCTGTTTTTTTCCCCGTAGGGGCACGGCGCGCCGTGCCCGATAATGCTTTGTTATTCCCGCGCAGCAGCCTGTGTGTAAAGGGCCGATTATGGTAATAAATTTCTGACCAGTCATTCCCGCGAAGACGGGAATCTATTGATTTGCAAGAGCTTATGGATCTCCGCCTCCGCGGAGATGACGACGGGAAAGGGGCCGCGCCGCGGTTTTACACAGGATCATCTGCGGAGATGACGACGGGAAAGGGCCGGCCTAAAAATAAAGGCGCCCGCCGGAACAGGTCCTGACGGGCTAAGGGTGTCTTAGCGATATACGGGGAGGGATGCCGGAAGTTTCAAAAAAAATATGCCTCGCGCCAAAATAGTTGCGGGCCGGCATGAAAAAGGGCAAGGGCAGCCCGTGCCGCCCTTGCCTGATGATGCGCAAATCCATTTTCGCTGGAAATGCTGTTATTCGGAGCTATTTGATTATTATCCTCTGCACGGCCTTTTCGCCAACCTCGGAGCGGACAACGATCAGGTACATCCCGGGCTCCACCCCGGTGACGGTGTAACTGTTCTCGCAGGGGCCTGCCTGCATGTGCAGGTTTTCAGCCAGATTCATTTTCCTGCGGCCGTACATATCGTGCACAGCCACAGTGATATTCCTTGCCTCGGAGAGCTTATAGTTCAATTTGATATTGCCGCTCGTGGGATTGGGGGAGACTGCAAGATTCTCGATTGCCCCGTTGCAGGCCCTGAAAATATCCATCATCGTGTCGTCGCCCTTCACCGCGGCATACTCGCAAATATTTCCATTCTTGCTGAGTGTCTCTATTTCCGGTATCAGCCTGTCGCTAACGTCCTTCGGCAGTTTCTCCATCAGCTCGGGTGTGGGGTCGAACCACACGATATAGTCTGTTGTTATGCCATCGATGCTGACCGCCACGGGTATGAATTTATTAATCCTGATGTATTCGTCGAGCTTGTTCTTCATGGCGGTCAAATTGTTGTTCAGGTTAACGGGTTTGGTGCTGCCTTCGTTGATTTTCATTAGTGCAATCACGCTGTCTTTCAGAATCACGGACCTGAGCACCGAATCCATGGCAATTGATTTCAGGAATTCGCGTTGTTCAAAGGTTAAATTGTCGAAACTGGTATTACTCGTGTTTACGCTTGCACCACTCAGCTCCTGCATGATTAATTTCGCCATTTTTCCTGTTGAGTCTTTCTCATTTACTCTTTTAATGATGGTATTTATGATCATTTCCTTCAGCTGGGGGGTGATGATTGATGCCATGCCCAGAGCGCGGGTGCCTTCCTGCACGGCGAGGCTGATTTTCGAGGTGTCGTTGTTATCAACATGAATTGTTGTCACCGTCCCCGACCCCGTGCCGCCCTCGTTTCCCTGGGCGAGCGTGATCGTGGTTTTTGCTGCTGCCTCGCTAACGTTAATGTTATCTTTGTTATTGCCGCTGCTTTGGATCACTGCAGTCACCTTTTTGCTGTGTGCTTCACCCGAATTCTTTTCATTATCCAGATTCATCTCCATCACGTCAACCTTCTCCGAGCGCAGGCCGCCGTCGAGCCCGGGATTGTTCACGGAGTAGTATTTCGAGGATTCCTCGTTGAGCATGCTGAAGCGCATGGCACCGCTTATGTCCGTGATGAACCTCGGGATGATGAACCGCTCTGTGTCGCTCACTTTATTCTCCGGTGCTTTATTCTCCGGTGCTATATTCACGGGCACAAAGCTTATCATCGTGGTAACGCCTTCATTTGGAACAACGTGAATATCTTCATCGCCGAAATCCGACAGCCCGCCGGTGGAAGTAACTTCCACCTTGCCCTTTCCGAGCTTGACGGCCTTGTTCTTGTCGATATCCAGGAGTACGAATTTTTCTTTATTATTCACCTTCAATCCCAGTTTTTCCAGTTCGCTTTGGCGCAGAGTAATCATGCTGATTCCCTTCACGTCAGGGTTGATAATGCTCTCCGGCGCTGCATTGCTGCCGGCTGATTTTTCGCCCGGCGCGGCTTCGCTGGCCGGCCCGCCATCGCCCGGCAAAACATTTTCTTCCGCGGCGCCTGATTCTGTTATTTTGATTTTTCCGGAAGTAACATTTTCATCCGGCTTTGCCTCGGGGCGCGCTTTTGCGCCGTTTTCTGTTGAAATGAGCGCGGCTGCCGGCGCCTCGGCAGCGTCGGGCCTGCCCGGGTTGTAGTCGAACGCGTTGTAGGCCACGATGCCCGCTGTTATAAGGGCAGCCGTTGAATAAGCTATGATATTCATGGTTTTTCTTCCTGATGTTTTGAGAGAAAGGGGAGCGGGGTTTTTCCTTCGCGACTCCACGAGGCTGCGCGCCATGTCCCGTGATACGATGGGTTTTTCGCTCAATGCTTTTTTATAATAATCTTCAAGATTTGGCTTATTTGGATTCATTTTGCACTCTCAATCTATAATTGTTTTTATTTTCAGGAAAAAGAAATACTTCCTTCAGGCCGTCCGGTTCCTTATCAGTGCTTGCTGCACCTGCCTTTTTCTTCCTTTCCTCGAAGGGATTGTCCGCTTTTAGTATTTCCGCGAGTTTTTCGCGTCCTCTTTTCAGCCTTGATTTGACTCCCGAGAGCGTGCCTCCCTGTATTTCCCTTATCTCCTCGAGCGAGAAGCCGGACAGGTCGAATAGTGCTACTGCTTCGCGCTGTGCCTCGGGGAGCTTTTCCATAGCCTTGTAAAGGTAGCCGACGTCGCAAGCTTCATCCGGCAGGCTTTGCCCGTCGGGCACCGTTTCGGAAAGCGCATCGTCAAATTCCGTGAAGAGCCTTCGCCGCCAGTTCCTGCGTTTTTTTATCCTCCCGGCTATCGAGATCAGCCAGGACGGGAAAGATTCAAGCTTCCTGAGCTTCTCGAATCCTTCGTAGGCCGCGAGTATGGCCTCTGCTGCCAGATCGAGCGCCTCGTCGCGGTCGCGGGCCATGGCCCTGCAGTATCTCGAGAGCTTGGCTCTTGCCGGCTCCAGCAATTCCAAAAAGAGTTCCTGCTTTTGCAAATCATCCATAATAATAACCTTATTTTTTTTCGGGACTGTCTTTTTTCCGGATTCAATTGCCCCACATGTAAAAGAGTCGCGAAACCTTAAAAAGTTTCAGGCATTTTTTTATTTTTTATTTTTTTGCCGATTTTGTTTGTTTCACAGCTGCATTATTGAATTTGAATTGGTGTTTACCAAAAAAATATGTGCCGGCCGGCGTAATCTGAATGCCGGATAAACTAATAATTTCTGACTGTTCTTTCAATAAAAAAACTCCCCCCTCGCCGAAAAACGGGAAAGTGGGGAGTTCTTTTCAAATTGTTCTGTGGTTCAAGAGCCTCTCTTGCCGAAAAGGTTACTTTTTCCTTTTCAGATCCCGGGATGACTTCGTCACCTCGCTTTTGTCGCGCCACTTCACCTCGTAGTAGTCCGGCCGTTCTTCCACCGCGCGGCGGAAGAAATCGTCGTTGTAGTTGGATGGTTTCGGGTGGCGTCCGCCATCTTTGGTGTAATCATTTATATAGCCGTCATTGTATTTCATGGCCATGTGCTTCCACAGGCCGAGCCATTTCTCGTACGTCTGTGTGCTCTGGCTTGTTGAATAATCGGAGAGGTAATCTTCCATCATTTTCGGATCCTGCTTGTAGAGCTCGGCAGCGGTTTTTTCCACAGCTGGCTGCAGCGCGGTGTACTTGCCTTCCAGCTCCTTCTGTGCCTGCTGCACGTCCTTGATAGCGAACGAGTACTTGTTGTAGGTCAGGTTCGCCACGAGGTTGAACACCCAAGCCGCAGACTCGAGGTCTATATCGCTCACCGAGGCCCTGGCAAAGTGGCGCGGCACTTCCTTCAGGCATGAATAGAGCGGAGTATAAACCGAGCAAAAAGCATCATCCACGCCATACCAGAATATGCCGCCCAGCTGCGCCGGCAGCCACGACCTCATCTGCGACACGAAGGAGAATGCCGACTGCTGCGAGGAGATTGGCCTTTCCCACGCGTACTGCGTGGCAGTGTCGCCCTCGAGCTTCCAGGTCATGCTTTTCCATCTGTAGGGAGAGCCGTAAGGGCCGGCTGCCGCGCCTTTAGTCATGTCGTAGTCCGTCCCCTCGAAGTGGTCGCGCATCAATGCCATCACGTCATCAACGCCGATTTTTCTGTCGGGCTTGATATAAAGCGGGTAAGGTTCGGCTCCCTTCACGGCGCGCCAGTAATTCGCGGAAAGATTGAGCGATGGGGCGCATCTTCTGAATAGCGACCACACCCTGCCCTCGCAGAAGAGAAGCCCTCCCGGCTCGAGCGGGCAATAGGCATCCACGAAGCTGAAATCGCCCTTCTTCGGGTCATAATATCCTTTCTTTTCAGCAAAGCTGATCACGTCCGGCGCGTACATGCAGTTCTCGGGGTCGTTCAGCGGGAACTTGCGTATTCTGGCCTGGTTGGCATGAGCTGCCACGCAGCCGTCGGGAATTCTCATTGCCACCCACACTGCACCCTTTTCAGAGGGGCCCTTCGAAATAATTTCAAATATCCACACCTCGTTGGGGTCGGCCACCGACATGGATTCGCCCGAGCTGTAGTATCCGTACTCGGCGACAAGTTCGCCCATGATTTTGATGGCCTCGCGGGCCGTCCTCGAGCGCTGAAGCGCCAGGCGCATCAGGCTGCCGTAATCGATTATGGCAGTGGTGTCGCGGAGTTCGTCGCGCCCGCCGAAAGTGGTTTCGCCGAGCGACACCTGGTGCTCGTTAATGTATCCGACCACGTTGTATGTCACCGGCGCCTGCTTGACGGAGCCGAGGAATTTGCCGCTGTCCCACTCGTAGATCGGCACCATCTCGTTGGGGGCATGCTTGCCGCCCTTGTTGAAATAGAGCGGCTCCATGAAGCCGCCGGCATCGGCTGAATAGGAAATAAACGTGGAGCCGTCCTTCGAGGCCCCTTTGGTGACGAGGAAATTCGTGCAGGCGTCCGTGGGTGAATAACCCGCGAAGAGAACGGCTGCTAACAGTAGGATATAAAACCGATTCATAAAATTCCTTATATGAAATAGCATACAATACCAAAAGATACAATATAAGAAAATCAGGGAATTAAAAATAATGGGGAGGGAAGAATGGCCGATCGGAAGATTCTGGAAAAAAACACGGCCATACGTATCTCGCTTCTAAGCGCTATGGATTCGTACGGCCTTACTTATTATTGAAAGAAAATTGCTATTTCAAAATGAGCTTTTCCGTTTTTATTCTGCCTTTCACATTCCTGATTTTAAAAACTAAGCCGCGATATTGATCAATATTATTCAGTTTCTCCCCAAGCACGTTGTAATACTCTGTGAGTCCGGGTAAATCATCATCTATTGAATCATCATCGTTATTTTTCTCATCAACGGAAACTATCTCCTTTTTTATCGTAATTGAGGCTCCCTGTTCGTAGCAAGTCAGCTCATTCGACCAAAACTCGTACTTGTAATCCCCGGGCAGGGTAGCAAGGACGGTGTCTCCCAACTGCGTTTTATTTGGTAATAAATCACTTGTCCACTTCACTAAATAATTTCCCTGGAGCTCTTTCGGTATATCTGCAATCAGCCTGACTGTATCACCGATTTTATTTATTTTTCCTTCTTTCTTTATTCCGAAAGAGTAGTCGTACTTGCTATAAATAACTATCTCTTTTAGGAATAGACTTGAGATCTTAAAATCGTATCCATATTTTGAGATCTCAAGTCTATTCCTAAAAGAGTAGTCGTACTTGCTATAAATAACTATCTCTTTTAGGAATAGACTTGAGA
>CAZIHB010000082.1:0-8148 GCA_964538535.1 uncultured Hyphomicrobiales bacterium
TATTGAAGGGGTGCTTCTTCGCGGCAGGTTATTACCAGGTTAACAGCCTGGTTTATATCACAGCGTGGCTGAATTTGAATCTGATGATTATCATGTCCGGCTCAGCTATAATGAAAATCCGGGCCGCCGCGGTCAGAATGATATTTTTGCTCCTGATCGCTCTTGTTGTCACTTTCGGGGTATTTTCGAGCATTTACCTGATGATCAATTTTAATGAGCCGCTGCTCGTCGCGTGTGGGATATTCTCGCTTGATCCCCGGTCGGGAGTGACGCTTTGCATGGGAATAGCAGTCAATCTTGCAGCCCTGATTATTGTCTTTCTCAGCATTTTTCGGGCAAAATCACCGGCATGGCAGCACTTTGCCGAAGGGAACAGGGGCTTTTAGACGCTGAAAGGATGAGGCGGCGGCTATTCGGAAGCCATCATCCTCATCGGGGCCATGGGAAGCTTAAGCGTGAAGGTCGAGCCGATGTTTTCTCTGCTTTCCACCTCGATCTTGCCTTTCTGCAGATCGAGCATTTTTTTCGATATGGAAAGGCCGAGCCCGACGCCTTCGTAATTGCGGTTAATCCCCTCGCTTGCCTGACGAAATTCATCAAATATGGAGTTCAGCGATTTCTGCGATATGCCGATTCCGGTGTCTTTCACCCGGATTATCGCGAATTCGCTGATTTTTGACGATGCTGAATCCACCTCGATCGTGATGCTGCCCTTGTTGGTGAACTTGATGGCGTTATCCATCAGGTTGTAGAGCACCTGATTCAAGAGATATTCATCCGCGAGGGCCACCGCGTTCTCATCTTTTATGACTATATCGAATTTCAGGTTCTTCGATACGATCGGATACTCGTATTGATAAGTTTTCGATCTGACGAGGGTCGGCAGGTGAACAGACTCGATATTCGTCTTCAGGTGGTTGTTCTCGATCTCGCTGAGCGACAGGATAGAGTTCAGGGTGCGCTCGAGCCTTCTCGCGGAATCAATGATGCACTGAAGCATCTCCTTGTCGTCCTCGCTTTTGATTGATTCTTTCAGCAGGTTCGTGAAGCCGAGTATTCCGTTGAGAGGCGTGCGGAACTCGTGGCCGAGGTTCTGCAGTATGTTGGTTTTGAGTTTGTTGGCTTCCTCGGCCGTGTCTTTTGCCTTGAGTATCTCATCCTGGTAGCGCTTTCGCTCGGTAATATCCTCGAGTATTGCCGCAATTTTATTATAACCGAGCGCGAACACGGATATGCTGAAAAAACGGCCGTCGGGCGCCTGAGAGTCGAACTTGAGGGATTTGCCGAATTCGAGCACTTCCTTTATGGCTTCAATTTTGGGTGTAATGAAGTAATTCTTCTGAATTTCAGAGAGCAGTTTCCCATTAAGCTGCTCTCTCTTGAATCCCGTCAGATTCTCGAAGGCTTTATTTACGTCAAGAATTTTTATATCGGATATTGTGCCGTTGAAATTGTAAATCACCTCGAAGAGAGATGTCGGCTCGATAAGGTTCGCGAACAGAGACCTGAACCTTTTCTCGCTCTGCTGCAGCAGCCTCTCCTGCTCCTTTCTTTGAGTGATGTTGCGTATCACGGCGAGAAGCTCGTTGTCGTTAAGCGTGTTCAGCCTTGCCTCGAAGTACTGGATGTCGTTTTCCACCCTGATGACGTACTCGACGGATTGCACAGTGCGCGTAGTAAACGCGATATCCATCTTATTAACGAACTGGCTGGTATAATACTCCGAAAGGCCGATTTCCCTGATGTTTTTGCTCAGCAGCTCGGCTTTTCTCAGCCCGAGGAATGAATTATCCTGAGCGTACATATCTATATGGTTGCCATCCCTGTCGAAAAAGAGCAAAGTGTCCGGCATTGAATTGAGTATCGCGTGATTTCTTTCCCACGAGTCGATAAGTGCGAGTTCGGCGGATTTTTTTTCGCTGATATCCTCCGCGATGCCGAATATTGCCTCAAGCTGCCCGTCCACTCGGTAGCCGCGTATCGACAGTCTCAGCCATACAATCCTGCCGTTTAAATCCAGGAACCTGAGGTCCCCGGAGACGGTAGCGCAGGAGCCGAGTTTATCAAAAAGCTGGATGTACCTCTCGCTGTCCTCGGGGTGCACGAACTCCGAGACGTCCCGCCCCAGGAGCTCTTCCACCTTGTAGAGGCTGATCTGCCTTATATGAGGGCTTATATAGTTCAACTTCCCCTCGGGTGTGAGGGAAAAGACAATCTCGCTGATCTTATCGGCCAAAAGCTTATAGACAGAGCCGAACTTCGAATCAAAGGCTCTTTTTACGACGGCGTCTTCCGTTGTATAGTTATGGATAAGATCCTCGAGTTCTTTTTTCCTGTCGTGCGTGTAATCCCGTTGAGTGTTCAAAACGGGCTCAATGAGGTCAGGCTTATCCATAGCATCCTGTTATTTACAATGAAAGCTTTAATAAATTATCAAAAGAAGAAGATATTTCAAAGAAATAAAGTGATATTAAGCATTCTCTAATATATTTTCGTGATTTTTCCACACGGGAATTCTGCTATATGCCTTTCGGGCTGAGGCCCGGAATTGATTATTATGCTGATTTTTGCTAAGTTTATATTTGGCCGTTGTGAAACTTTTCAAATTCTAATAATAACTATGCTTAGGTGACGGGTGATGAGAAATGTTCGGAATAATTTAGCTCTTCTGATTTTTGCATTGGTCTTTTCGTCCAATTTTGCATTCTCGCAGGGCAACGTGATACTTCTGCAGGGGAAAACAACTGATGTCGGCGGAGGTCCTGCCAGCACTAAAATCCGCTTTGTTTCATCATCCGGAAAGGCATTCACCTGTGCTTCGAATTCTATTGACGGCAGTTATCAGCAGGTGCTTCCGCCTGATGACAGCTATATTTTATATTTCGAGGGCTACACGGCAACTGACGATGTCGGCAGAAGCATAACGCTTCCGCCAATCAGCACTTATACCGAAATGACGAAAAATTTCAAGATCAAGAAAATTGAGAAGGGCATGGTGCTGCTCTCTGCACCGGTGTTCGAGCGCGGTGATTCCCTCCTCTCCGAAAGCGGTAAGAAAAGCATCCTGGACCTGAAGCAGTTCATTATCTTTCAGAAGAAGCTCGAGATGAATCTCGGCATCGACATGAGCGACTGCCCGCTTCCCGCCGCCAAGGCAAAGCCGGCCAAGGCAAAGAAAGGCAAGGCAGCCCCGGTTACTGCTCCGGCAGCCGACATGTTCGCCGCAAGAGTTTCTGCACTGAAAAATTTCTTCTCGGAGAACGGCATACGCGAGAAGAGCTTCATTTTCAGCAAGAATGATAGTAAGCCCGCGGCTGATGCCGGCAGGAAGAAATCCGGGAAGAAAGGGAAATCTGCCGCCGGCGGGGCAAAAAATCAGGCAGCTCCTTCCATTCAGATCGTTGTTGAAAGAGTAATGGATATCTAAATATTTCGCGCATATTTATTGCAGAAGCCGTCGGACAGATCCGGGGGCTTTTTTTTATGTGCAGTGTGCTGCCGCAGCCCCCTGCTTTGAAGCCAGTCTGTGTAAAAAGTACCGATTTTAGAAAAATGTCTTCAATCGTCATTCCCGCGCAGGTGGAAATTTATTGATATACAAGGACTTATAGATCTCCGCCTCCGCGGAGATGACAACGGGAAAAAGCCCGCGCCGCGGTTTTTAAACAGACTCAAGTGCGGGGAGCCGGTGCCGGATTTTTTTCAGTATTTTTGTGGCAGGAAATAAAATAAGTTGTCGGAATAACGATTGGCCGGGCAGATGAGTAAAAAACAGGAATTGCTTGCAAGGCTCTATTCCCTGCACAGGTTTGGGATAAAGCCGGGATTGGAAAGGACTTTGAGGTTGCTCGAGCAAGCGGGCAATCCCCACTTGAAGCTGAAAGCCGTGCACGTGGCGGGCACGAACGGCAAGGGGTCAGTCTGCTCGACAGTCGCGTCGGTGCTGACGGAGGCCGGCTTCAAAACAGGGCTTTACACCTCGCCGCATATAATTGACTTCAACGAGCGGATCCGTGTGGACGGCGTCATGATCAGCGATGATAACCTGGCGCGGATAATAGAACCGATGCTCGACTATGCCGAAGGGCACGAGGCCACGTTCTTCGAGATAACGACCGCCCTTGCCTTTAAGTATTTCGCCGAGGCAGGCTGCGATGCAGCCGTGATTGAAACAGGAATGGGCGGCAGGTTCGACTCCACGAACGTACTTGAACCGCTGGTGACGGTGATAACGAAAATTGACATAGACCACACGGAATATCTTGGCGACACGATCGAGAAGATAGCTTTCGAGAAGGGCGGTATTATAAAAAATAACACCCCGGCGGTTGTTGCGCGCAACGATTCGGCGGCTCTGGAAGTGCTGCGCGAGTGCGCGAGAAGCCGCGGCGCAGGGTTTATCTACGCTCCCGACAGGATGGAACTTGAAGTAACGGATTACGGCAGGGACCTGAGCATGACTGCCAAAATCAGTTCGGGCAGCCGTGGCAGGGAGTGGTTCCCCGCGCAGGCGAAATTGGCGCTGGCAGGGCCGCACCAGGCGGACAACGCGGGCGCCGCGCTTTGCGCTCTCGAGCAGCTTAAGAGCCATTTCAGCATCACCGGGAGAGATATCGAGCGCGGCCTGGCAAGAGTGCCGGAAAACACAGGGCTGCGGGCGAGAATGTCGCTCTTGCGCGACGGTCCGGCGCTTATAATCGACGTGGCACACAATCCGGCGGCGGTGCAGATATTCATGGATACCATCGATAAATGCGGCTACGGGGGCACTAGCTGGGATATTGTCTTCGGTGCCATGGCCGATAAGGACGTCAGCGGGATGCTTGACATATTGAAGCCGCGTGCCTCGAAGTTTTTCTTTGCCGCGCCCGCCATAGAAAGGGCCATGACAACACGCGCGCTTGCCGGGCTGGCAAGTGATAAGGGAATAGCCGCCTTCGAGCTGTTCAACGGATGCCGGGATGCCATCCGCGGGGCTTTGGCCGGGGGCAGGCCGATTCTGGCGCTCGGCTCTTTCTATCTGATCGGGGAAATTATTCCTGAATTACAATTATTACTTAATAAAGAACGTGTTTAAACTGTATTGTTTCCGTAAATTTGCTTTTTCAGATTAAGCATTTTATTACCATTCAGCGATGAAGATGATGACACCCGACACACACAGAATCAAGCGTGCTCTTATCTCGGTATCCGATAAGAGCGGAATTGCAGAATTTGCCAAGGAGCTCGCGGCCATGGGAATAGAGATATATTCCACGGGCGGCACTGCCAGGGCATTGAGGGCCGAGGGGCTGGAAATTAAGAGCGTGAGCGAGCTCACGAATTTTCCGGAGATACTTGGCGGAAGAGTGAAAACCCTGCACCCTGCCGTTCATGCCGGCCTGCTGGCCGACCTCGGCAATCCCGACCATGTCCGCCAGCTTGATGAAGCGGGCATTGGCTCGATCGATCTTGTAGTGATCAATTTATACCCCTTCGAGCAGACACTTGCCAACCCGGACTCCACCCATGCCGAAATGATAGAGAATATCGACATAGGCGGCCCGGCAATGATCAGGGCCTCTGCCAAGAATTACAAGTGGACCGCCGTTATCGTCAATCCCGCCCGCTATGAAGAAGCAGCTGCCCTGCTCAGGGAAAACGGCTGCACGCTTTCCGGGGAATACCGCTGCAAGCTGGCGGGTGAAGCCTTCTCGCTTACCGGCTACTATGATTCCGTCATCTCGGGCTATTTCAATAAATTCAACGGCACCAGCCGGCCTGCTGTCAGCTCGGTGGGGCTGAAATCCGAGCTTTCGCTGAGGTATGGCGAGAATCCGCACCAGAGCGCCGAGCTCTTCGGCAATTTCACGGGAATATTCAGGAAATTGCATGGCAAAGAGCTATCCTACAACAATATTGTGGATATTAACGCCGCTGCGCAATTGATCGTTGAATTCGACGAGCCGACCGTGGCCATCATAAAGCACACGAATCCAAGCGGAGTGGCATCGGGAGCAAACCTGATCGAGGCATATGACAAGGCTTATGCCACGGACACGGTCTCGCCCTACGGCGGCATTATTATCGTTAACAGGCCGATTGACAAAGAAATGGCAGATCACGTGCACTCACTCTTCACCGAGCTGATCATCGCGCCGGAATTTACACCCGAGGCGCTCGGAGTGCTCACGAAGAAGAGGGACCGCAGGCTTATCGCAGCGAGCCTGAGCGAGATAAAAAAAGCTCTGGACAAGGACATTAAATCCGTTGTGGGCGGCTTCCTTATGCAGGACAACGACAACAAGCTTGTCAATTCAATGGAGATGAAGACAGTCACTAACAGGGAGCCCGACACGGAAGAGCTCGAAGCACTCTTGTTCGCCTGGAAAGTGTGCAAGCACGTGAAGTCCAACGCTATCGTTTACGCCGGAAAGGACAGGACACTGGGTATCGGTGCGGGGCAGATGTCGCGGGTGGACTCATCGAAAATTGCGATTCAGAAGGCAAATCAGATGGGGCTCGACCTGAAGGGGTGCGTCATCGCTTCAGATGCATATTTCCCGTTCCCGGACGGACTCATTGAGGCAGCAGAAGCAGGTGTCGTGGCTGCAATTCAGCCGGGCGGCTCTGTGAGGGACTCCGAGGTTATAGCCGCGGCCAATGAGAAAGGAATGGCAATGGTCTTCACCGGTATGAGACATTTCAGGCACTAATCGGAATTTCAGGTAATAATCTGGTACATAATTATGGCTTTTACCTTTTTCTTCAGGGACAGGCACACGCTGGAGCAGCTGACGTCATCACTTATACCCCTGACGGCGGGCCAGCCGGCCATCAGAGTGTGGGACGCAGGCTGCGCCATGGGGCCCGAACCATATACTTTCGCGATAATCCTCGCGGAGGCGCTGGGGCGCTTTTCTTTCAGAAAAGTCGGCATAACGGCATCGGACATAGACGAAACAAGCAACTTCAAGGAAATTGTGGAGGCCGGGATTTATCATAAATCCGAGTTGAGCCGTATGCCTGACAATATATTGGAAAATTATTTCGAGCGCTGCGACGAGAAAGATAATTACAGGATTATCGATCTGATCCGCAACAGCGTTAGCTTCTTTCAGCACGACCTGCTCACATTAAAGCCGATTGACACCGGCTTCCACGCGGTGATCTGCAAGAACGTGCTGCTGCACCTGCAGCCACAGGAGAGGGTGGACGTGATCAGGATGTTTCACGACGTGCTCGTGCCAGGCGGGCTGCTCACAACGGAACAGACCCAGCAGATGCCGCCCGAGTGCTCGCAGCTTTTCAAGAAAATTGTGACTGATGCAAATATTTTCCAGAAAATATAAGGCAGAGCATGAAGGTCACGCTGCTCTCGAAGCCCGCGAACATCTACACGTGCAACGCGTACCTGGTTCGGGGCGATTGGAACGCACTTGCCGACGTCAACACACTGATTGACGTCGGCACGGACGGCTTCATCCTCGACGAGCTGCTCGAGATTTCAACCGGGGTGGGAAAGCGCAGGGTGGAGCAGGTGATACTGACTCACGAGCATTTTGACCACGCCGGCGGGCTGAAAAAAATCCGCGAAGCTTATCAGCCGCGGGTTTACGCTTATTCAAAGATTGCCGGTGTGGATACGATAGTGAATGACGGCATGAAATTGAGGGTCGGGGACCGCGAGGCCGAGATACTATATACACCCGGGCATTCCCACGATTCGATATGTATTTATATAAGCGAGGATGGCGTGCTGTTTTCAGGTGATACGCAGCTGAACATCAAATCGCCCGGCGGCTCGTACGGCAGAGAATACGTGGCCGTGCTCGAGCGGCTGATGTCCCTGGATATTAACACCATATATTCCGGCCACGACCACCCATTCCACGGGGACGTCCGCTCCATGCTTGCAGAGACGCTCTCGAACGTGCGGAAAAGCAGGGTGAAATGAGAAGTGTTGCAGCTTAGCCGCGGCAAGGCTCCGCGCGCTCCTGAAGGGAATAAAAAAAGGCCGACACATTCGCGTACGGCCTTTAGAAAATCGTTCAGAACCTATTTCCTTTTTTTATGACGGTTCTTCCGAAGCATTTTTTTTCTCTTATGAGTAGCCATTTTATGGCGCTTTTTTTTCCTACCGCATGGCATAGCAGTACTCCTAAAAAT
>CAZIHB010000083.1:0-8059 GCA_964538535.1 uncultured Hyphomicrobiales bacterium
GGGACAGAACCATAGACCTGGGAGTGCTCGCCAGGCAGCCCCTGCTGTGGGCTGCCAATCCCGAACTGATCGAGTTCTGCCCGGTGAAGGACGGTTGGGATTCAGAATTTAGGAATTTCAGCTGCAATGCTTTGCTGCCTGTGATGAGAAGGAAATATAAACCGGGGCAGAGGGTGCACTTCAATCTTCCCGTTGCAGATACGAAACTATCCGATCTTAACGGAATTCTTACGACGGCCCTCTTTGGAGACACGCATGAAGCACTCGGCTGCATCGAGGCGGCCGGGGAAGCCGTCAGGGAAGCACCTTATCGATATAAGTTACTGATACGCGGGCGGCTTGAGACCCTCGCCCGCCACGAGAATGAAGAAGTAAGATGCCTGGCCTATCGCATCCTTCTGGCTGACGAGCCTCGAAGTGATTGCGGCGAGGAGTTCTCCCCATTCATCGAGTCCGGTTTGAGCTTTCTGAATGATAAATCAATCAACATCCTTGCTAATTCAAATCTTGGGGCGCACCGCTTTGATGCGCTGCGAAAGAGGCTTTACCAGTACAGGATCAAGCTTAAGTGGCCCGCGAAGCCGGAAGTCAGGGCACAATTCGAAAACATTTTCAAGCTGCTGCTGAATTTCGTGCAGGTGAATCCGGATTATTACAGTTCCGTGCGCTTCGAGCTCAGCAACTGGCTCATGTTCGAGCAAGACAGCGTCGTGGCGGAGATAGCAAGAAAATACTTCTATGCCGCGGCAAGGTCTTTCGAGAATGGTTTGATAATCGGCACCCCTCCGCTCCCGGAGAAAGAATGGCTGAAGAAAATCGTGTTTGACGACGGCTTGAGCAGGGAAGAGATATATCACCTGAAAAAAGTAATAATCGGCACCACGTTTTTGAAGCAATCCGTCATGCTCGCATTTGACGAGGATGATTTCAACATATCGGACGTGGCGGACGGGAAAATCTGGATTTCATCCATCAACAATGAAACCGGCAGGAAGTACAGAATCACGATCAACACGAAATCCGCAAAAATATACAACCTGCAGACAGTGATGCAGGAAGATATTATGTCGAAAGAAGTACTTCTTACAGTTTACTGGCTGATGATAATAGGCGGCCACCCCTACGGCCCGGCAGTTCTTCCAAGGCTCGGTTGTGCCCGGGCGGATCTCGGCGCAAGGTCGATGATTTATATAAGCGACCTCAACGTGTGGGACAGGATCAGGGAGCTTTCCGGCCACACCCTGACGGGGCAGGACTTTTCGAACGGATACGTGCTCCGAAGGCTGTTCACCGAAGCATTCTCAGCTTTCTTTGCTGCCTGGCGCAATTCCGGCATGAGGATAGTACCCGGGATAGTGACCCCGACAAATGTTGCCGTGCCCAAAGCAGACTTTATCGAGGGAGCGACAGTGCTCTCGCTCGTGGGCTGGAAGGATTACGACGGGCCTGTCTCGTTGATCAGGCCGATGGTGGTTAATTTCTATACCAAGACACTCGTGCATTACCCGTGGGTGAAGAAATATCTGAGCTTTGATTGGATTCTTCACGCGCTCGAGGAAAGCGCTCCGGAACACGCGGTGGCGTTCATGTCCGAACTCAGGCAAAAGCTCGTCGAAATGCCGGGAGAAGCATTCTGCAGGGAGCTTATTGAAACTATCGATAATTATGTTGAAAGCAGGCATAAAGATGTATTCATGCCTTTGAACCTCCTGAGCGCGATCAATAAATATCACGAGTGGGTGGCGCTGAACGTGAATGCTCAAAAGAACGCAAAGGAGCAGACTATCGCCGAACTCTTCGCGCTTTACAGGTTAAAGGACTATCCTGAATACGTCAGGTTCCTGCTCTACAGGAACACGTATTTCACCGGATTCGACCCAGTGGTGCTGAAAAGCTTCGATACGCTGATTTCAAGGCTTGCGGCCGCGACGGAAAGCACGGCCACTCAATACACGGAGCTCTCCGATATTCACGCGCAGCTCGATGATGAGGCTGACAGAGCTGTGTTCAGCAGCATGGTGTTCCCGAAACTGCACGCCAAGGTTGACATCGAGGTGCAGAAAGTGGGCGACGTGAAAGAGGTTGTTGTGCACTCGGTGATCCGCGATAAATTCGGCGAGGAATACAGGTTCAGCGAACCCGCGTGCATTGCCGATATAGGCAAGCTCTACAGGCTGTTCTTCAAGGAGAAAATGCCGGCTGCATTTTTGGCCGGGGACAAGAACTACCTGGCATATGATTCGCAGAATCGTGTGGTGGGCGGTATTTGTTTCAAGAGGTCGGAGGGAAGGAGCGTGTTCCTCGACGGCTGCGTCGTCGTGGACTCATTGAAGAGCCGTGGCCTGGGCAAGGCGATGATTAATGACTTTATCGGCAGGATGGCCTCGCAGGGATGTGAGATGATCAAAACTCATTTCTACCTGATTCAATTCTATATGAAATTGGGCTTCAAACTCGATAACCGGTATGGCGCGTTAGTCAGGATACTCAACGAACACGAGTGACCGGCGGAAAACAGCTTCTGCCTGAAAGGCGGCACGAGGCGGGCATTCAGCCGGGCATGGATGCACGGTCGGTCAGTTGATCACTTCTTGCACGGTAGGCTGAAAGTGACGGTGGTGCCTTTTTGCTCCTGGCTCTCGATTATGAAAATACCATCGTGAAGCTCCACAAGCCGCTTTGCTATGACGAGGCCGAGCCCCACTCCCTGCTGCTCGTAGATGGTGCGCTCGAATTGTATGTAGGCACCGACGTTGTTGATCTGCTTCTGAGACATTCCGCGGCCCTTATCAATAATGGAGATATAGAGAAAGCCGTTGTGGATTCCCTGCTCGATTTTGATCGGAGTGCCCTTCTCGGAGAATTTAAAGGCGTTGTTGATAAGCTCGTCGATAATTTTGTGGAAGCTCTCGGTTGAAATTTCGATAGATATATTATCGGCGCTTCCTTCCACGGAGAAATCATCGAATCTGTCGTTTCTCTGTGCGATAAGCGAAGCGATATCAACCAGCATGGCGGCAGGCTCGTCAGTTGTAAGGCTGCGGAGCTGCCTGCGCTTTTCGTTGCTCGTAGCGAAGCTTTCGATCCTGGCATAAATCAGATAGTTTTCGGTTATCTTAAGCAGGCGCTGCGCCGAGGAGATAATATCTTCGGAAAGCTCTTTAATTTCTTCGGGGGTGACATCGTCAGGATTGCTGTTCAAATACCTTGCCGAGCCCATCACCTGGTTCAGAACGGTGCGAAACTCGTGCGGCAGGGCGTAGGTGACGTTCCTGCCCACTTCCTCGACCTTTTCCTGCACCTGCCTTTCGATGATGGAATGTTTTTTCCATTGAGCGTCAATTGCAGCGATTAGTTCGTCTCGAGTATATGGCTTGACGAGGAAGTCGTCCGCTCCTTTTTCCATCCCGACTCTCATGTTAGACTTTTCATTAAACGCCGTGAGGAAAATAAAAGGAATTGTTGCTGTCTCGGCACTCGCGCGGATCCTGTCCAGCACTCCGTAGCCGTCAATACCCGGCATCGAAATATCGCATAAAATCAGATCAGGCTTGGTTTCGAAGGCCGACTGCGTGCCGGCAATTCCATCAGGCGCGGTGAATACCTCATATCCCTCGAATCGAAGAAGCGTGGAAGTACTTTCCAGAATAAATTCAGCATCGTCAATTACCAGTATTCTTTTCATGCAATTCCATCGATACGGCATCAGAACAAAAAACAATTACTTTCTCTATTACAATATAGAAATTTACACGAATTAATCCCAATAATAATTATTAATTTAATGGCTGAACTGTGTTCGAAATATTGTTTGGGTGCAACGGCGTGTTAAATGTAGTTTTTTATTTTTAGCAATTTGAAATTCGGATAACGCTACGGTTGCCTGTGGAAAATCTGGGGAAAAAAAAACCGGATGCCGAAAGCTGTTTCAGACATAAATTGCGGATGTTTTGGGCCCCATCTGCGAGAAAAGTCTGCCGATTTTTTTGGGGGATTGAAAACAGAAAAAAATTGGAAGAAGATGCACAATCAATCCTATGATAACAAATGGAAGGGCAGCAATGCCACCCGCGCGGGCGAATCAGCGGTGATAGCCGGCAGGGTGCCGCCGCACGCCAAAGATGCCGAGATAGCCGTGCTCGGCGCCATGATGCTCGATCGCCAGGCTGTGGCGAAAGTAGTTGAAATTCTCGAGCCCGAGTGCTTTTATCATGAGTCCCACAAGATACTTTTCACCGTGATGCTCGGGATGTTCGAAAGGGGAGTGCCTGTTGACATGGTAACCCTGACAGACGAGATAAAAAGCCGCGGGCTGATGGAGCAGATAGGGGGAGTTTTTTATATCACCGAGATTAATTCCCGCACTCCTTCTTCCGCTAACGTGGAATATCACGCCAGAATAGTCTTAGAGAAGCATCTTAAGAGGAGCCTGATACAAACCGCTAATAAAATACTCGAGGATTCTTATGACGAGTCAACAGATGCACTTGAGGAAATTGACAGGGCCGAGGCACAGATCTTTGCCATAGCGGAGAAAAGGCTTAAAAAATCCTACATGAGCATGAAGAAGCTTGCCTTCGAAGCCTACGAGCTTATCCAAAAACTAAGCGAACGTGACCACGACGGCCTTACGGGTGTGCCGAGCGGCCTGATTGAGCTGGACAACATGACGGGCGGCTTCCAGAATTCCGACCTGATTATCATAGCGGCCCGCCCATCGATGGGCAAGACGGCGCTGGCCCTTTCCATGGCCAGGAACACCGCGGTTGTTTATAAGCAGCCCGTGGCCTTCTTTTCCATAGAAATGGCCGCGATACAGCTTGTAATAAGGCTGTTAAGCGCTGAAGCAAAGATTGACCAGCAGAAAATCCGCACCGGAAAGATTGCCGCGGATGACAACAGGCGAATAATTGAAGCTCTTGGCAAACTATCGGACGCGCCGATCGTTATTGACGACAGCCCTGTGCTGACGGTGATGGAACTGCGCGCCAAGTGCCGGAGGCTGAAAGCGGAGCACGATATCAAGCTCGTTGTTGTCGATTATCTCCAGTTGATTCAATCGCCAAAGGCCGAGAGCAGAGAGCGCGAGATCTCGATGATCTCGCAAAGCCTGAAGCAGATAGCCAAGGAGCTGAACATCCCGGTGATAGCTCTCGCACAGCTTAATCGATCGGTGGAAGCTCGAAGCGACAAGCGCCCAATGCTGTCAGATCTTCGCGAATCCGGTTCGATCGAGCAGGACGCGGACGTTGTGATGTTCGTGAACAGGCCGGAGCAATATGGCCAGACGCATTTTGACGACGAGCACAAAACTCCGACCGAGGGCATTGCAGAGCTTATTATCGGAAAGCAGAGGAACGGGCCTGTCGGCACTGTGCGAGTGGCATTCCAGAAGAATTACGCGAGATTTGAAAATCTTATCTTCATGGAAGCACCGCCTGATGCCGGGCCGGGATTCGGCGGCGCGGGGCAGTTCAATTCACTCCCGCCCACGAGAGACGACCCCGGATTCTAAGCAGAAAAAAAGCACATTATAATAAAAAAAAAAGCTTCCGGTTTTGCACCGGAAGCTTTTTTTCTTTCGCGATCGATAACGAAAACTACAGGAGCTGTTCCTGGTAGCCACCCTCACCCGGTGCCGGGCCTGTCTCGGGGGCATCGTTGTCAAAGTCGTTGTTGTCCTCGTCCTCATCGCGTGTCACTGTTGTTATATCGGCAATCGAGTCGCCTTCATCCAGGCGGATTATCCTGACTCCCTGCGTGTTTCTGCCGATTGTCCTGATATCCTTTATTGCCTGGCGGATGAGGATACCATTCCTCGTCATGATCACGAGATCCTCATTATCGATTGCAGAAAGCAGGCTGACAACGGGGCCTGTCTTAGGTGTGAGATTCATCGAGATCACACCTTTCGCGCCACGCTTCGTTAGCCTGAAGTCCTCATATCTTGTTCGCTTGCCATATCCTTTCTCGCTGACGACAATGACCTGCGAGTCCTGGCGTTTGATAGCAATCATCGAGACAACCTTGTCGTCATCGGCAAGAGTGATGCCAATTACTCCGGTCGCGCTTCTTCCCATCGCCCTCACGTCGCTTTCCCTGAATCGGCAGGCGAGGCCGTTCTGAGTGCCGATGATGATATCGCAGGTGCCATCCGTGACCCTGGTTGAAACGAGGCTGTCGCCATCGTTAAGGTTGATGGCAATTATCCCGGTCTGCCTGACGTTCGCGAATGCCGAAAGCTCGGTTTTCTTGATCACGCCCTTCTTTGTGCAGAACACCACGAAAGAGTCATCAGTGAATTCCTTTACTGTCCTGCAGTCGGTCACTTTTTCATCCGGATCCTTAGGAATCACGTTGGCAATGGACCGCCCCTTTGAGTTTCTGCTTCCCTCGGGCAGGTCATAGACCTTCACGCGGTAGGCCTTGCCCTTGTCGGTGAAGAACATTATATAGTGGTGGGTTGATGCCTGGAAGACCATTTCGACGAAATCGTCCTCGTGAGTGCTTGCACCGCTCAATCCTCTGCCGCCCTTGTTCTGCCTGCGGTAGTTGGAGACGGGGGTACGCTTGATGAAGCCCTTGCGCGTGATGCTCACGATTACTTCCTCGTTGGCGATCATATCTTCCATGGTGAAATCGCGGGAATCATGTATGATTTCCGTTCTGCGGGCATCGCCGTACTTTTTCCTGATCTCCTCGAACTCATCGGAGATTATCTGCATCTGAAGCTCCCTGCTGGCAAGGATTGCTTTCAGGCGCTCGATTGTCTGAATTATTTCGCGATACTCTTGTTCAATCTTCTCGCGCTCGAGTCCGGTAAGTCTCTG
This sequence comes from uncultured Hyphomicrobiales bacterium, assembly GCA_964538535.1. Lineage (GTDB taxonomy): Bacteria > Bacteroidota > Ignavibacteria > Kapaibacteriales > UBA2268 > CAZIHB01. The sequence continues at coordinate 6,831 of CAZIHB010000083.1, forward strand.
CAATCTCATGTCGAGTATAGCTTTTGCCTGAATCTCGGAGAGCCCGAACTTCTGCCTCAGGTTAGTCGAAGCGATGGCTACATCGCGGGATTCACGTATTGTCCTAATCACCTCGTCGATATTATCAAGAGCGATTATGAACCCCTCGAGTATGTGAGCTCTTTTTTCCGCCACGTCCAGCTCGTACTGTGAGCGGCGGATAATAACGTTGTTTCTGTGCTTCAGGAATTGGACGAGCATATCTCGCAAAGTGAACACCTTGGGCCTGCCGTTTATCAGTGCCAGCATGTTGGCACCGAAAGTGACCTGCATCTGTGTGTGCTTGAAGAGGTTGTTCAGCACAACATCCGGATTGGCATCCCTCTTCAAGTCGATCACAACCCTTATAGTCTCGTCTCTGCCGGATTCATCACGGATATCTGCGATATCCTCGATGATTTTAGTTTTCACGAGCTCGGCAATTTTCTCGACAAGCCTTGATTTATTTACTTGATACGGAATTTCCTTAACGATGATGCTCTGCTTCCCGTACTTATTCTCTTCCACGCCGACTCTCGACCGCACAATAATCCTGCCGTGGCCGGTAATATAAGTCTCCTTAACGCCCTGGTAGCCGTAAATGATGCCACCCGTAGGGAAATCGGGAGCGGGAATATATTTCATTAATTCTTCGGAAGTGATATCAGGATTTTTAATCATGGCCTGCAGGCCGTTGATGATTTCGCCGAGATTATGCGGAGGAATATTCGTTGCCATTCCGACGGCAATGCCGCTTGCGCCATTGACAAGAAGATTCGGCACAACAGAAGGAAGCACCTGTGGCTCTTGAAGGGATTCGTCGAAGTTAGGCTGAAAATCGACTGTGTTTTTGTCGATATCCTTGAGCATGAAAGTAGCGATCGAGGCCATTCTGGTTTCTGTGTAACGCATGGCGGCCGCGCTGTCGCCATCAACAGAACCATAGTTGCCCTGGCCGTCCACCATCGGGTAGCGCATGGACCAGTCCTGAGCCAGCCTGACCATGGCTTCGTAAACGGAAGAATCGCCATGAGGGTGATATTTACCAAGAACTTCACCGACAAGGCGCGCGGACTTTTTGTAAGCCCTGGTTGGCAGCAATCCCATGTCGTGCATTGCATAGAGAATTCTTCTATGCACCGGCTTGAGGCCGTCTCTTACGTCCGGCAAAGCTCTCGAAACGATTACTGACATGGAGTAATCAAGGTATG
>CAZIHB010000084.1:0-8007 GCA_964538535.1 uncultured Hyphomicrobiales bacterium
TAAAGAGCGCAAGAAGTACGGTCGAAAGCGTGCAAGAAGAGGATTCCAGTTCTCAAAGCGTTAATATTATTCTTCTTAGAAAGCATGCTTCGGGATTGCTTGTGTGTGGCTTGCCGGGATGGCCGGCTGGCAAGCAAGAAGAACGGAGCAGAAGTATAAACACAAATAGAAAGGAAAAAATTGATGAATCACTATGTTTCAATAGAAAATCTGCTTGAGTCGGGTGCACATTTCGGCCACCTGACGCGCCGTTGGAACCCCAAGATGGCACCATTTATCTTCATGGAAAAGAATGGCATACATCTTATCGATCTCAGAAAGACACAGATTCTTGTTGATTATGCCCGCGAAGCTATATACAACATAGCAGCCCAGGGCAAGATCGTTCTTTTTGTCGGCACAAAGACCCAGGCAAAAGGGATAATCGGAGAGCAGGCCAAGCGCGCCTCGATGAACTACGTTTCCGAGCGCTGGCTGGGCGGCATGCTCACTAATTTCACGACAATCAGAAAGAGCATAAAGAGATTGAACACCATCGACAAGATGGAAACCGACGGCACATTTGAAAAAATTACCAAGAAAGAAAGGCTCCTCATCAATCGTGAGAGAGACAGACTCCGCAAAGTGTTTGGCGGCATTGAAGAAATGAACCGCCTGCCCGGTGCCATTTTTGTTGTGGACATAAAGAAGGAGCACCTGGCAATAAAAGAAGCAAAAATACTGAATATACCCGTTATTGCCCTTGTTGATACAAATACAGATCCTGAAATCGTTGATTATCCCATTCCCGCTAACGACGATTCGATCAAGACAATTGAGTTGATAACGAAAGTGATGGCTGATGCGGTTATCGACGGGGGGCAGGTTGCCAAAGTGCGTGCTGCCGAATTCTCTGCCGAAGGCGAACGTATTGCCAAGGAACAGGAATTAACCCCCGAGGAAGAATCCTCGAAAGTGCGCAGGAAAATGCGCGAACGCAGGCCCAGAAGGGGCGACGATCAACACGCCGCCGCTGAAGAAACTCCGGGCGAAGAAGCGTAGTTATCTAAACGGAGAAATCATTGCGGAATAAACTCCGCAATGATTTTTTCGATTTGAGCGATTGCCGCTTGAATTCAAAGCGAAAAAAAAATATTGATATAGATTATTCACACATAAATTTGAGAGAGAAAATATGGCACAGGTTTCTGCTCAGCTTGTAAAAGAATTGAGAGAAAAAACAGGCGCCGGCATGGGCGACTGCAAGAAAGCACTTGATGAAACGCAGGGAGACATCCAGGCCGCTATCGAAATCCTCAGAAAGAAAGGCGCTGCTTCGGTGGCCAAAAGAGCCGACAGATCGGCCAACGAGGGGCTTGTGATTGCACTGACATCCCAGGATGGCCACAAAGCCATCATAGTTGAAGTGAATTGCGAGACCGACTTTGTGGCACGCAATGCTGAATTCGACAACTACGCGAAGCAGATTGCTAACGCTTTGCTGAACAATAAAGTAAGCTCGATTGAAGAAGCCATGGAAACAATGGCCGACGGCAAAAAATTGATTGACCTGCACAACGAGATACTCGCAAAATTCAGCGAGAAGATCGAGATCAGGCGCCATGAAATTATTGAAACCCGGGGATTCGTTGCCGATTATATTCATGCCGGCAATAAACTTGCCGTCCTTGTGGAAGTATCGGCCGCTGCACTTGGCGAATCAGCTTATTCAAAATTGAGAGACGTGGCAATGCAGATCGCTGCCATGAACCCGGCTTTCGTTTCGAGAAACCAGGTGGATCAGGTCACGCTCGACAAAGAGAAAGAAATCTACATGCAGCAGGCTGTTGACTCCGGCAAAAAGCCTGAAATAGCTGAAAAAATCGCAACGGGCAAGCTCGAAAAATTCTATCAGGAGAACTGCCTGCTCGAGCAGACATTCGTTAAGGACGGCAACAAGACCATCACGGACGTGATGAAAGAAATCAGCGCCGAGTGCGGCAGTGAAGTGTCGATCCTGAGCTTCCGCAGATACTTCCTTGGCGAGTCTTTAAGCTAATTCGGCTTGTTTGATAAATTTCAGATCCGGGAAATGGCATCTATTTATAACAGAATACTTCTCAAGCTGAGCGGCGAGGCCCTGATGGGCGATCGGGAGTTCGGTATCGATCCCGACGTGCTTCAATCATTTGCTGCCGAAATTGCCGAGATTCACGGCATGGGAGTGCAGGTTGGTATAGTGATTGGCGGCGGGAACATATTTCGTGGCATCCAGGCAGCTGCTCATGGCATACATAAAGTGTCGGGCGACCAGATGGGGATGCTCGCAACGGTGATTAACAGTATCGCGTTCCAGAATGCGCTCGAGAAGCTCAACGTGCCGACAAGGCTTCAGACCGCGATAAAGATGGAACAAATAGCCGAGCCAATGATCAGAAGGCGTGCAATACGCCATCTTGAGAAGGGCAGGGTAGTGCTTTTCGGGGCCGGCACGGGCAACCCGTACTTTACCACGGATACGGCAGCCGTGCTAAGGGGTATTGAAATCGAAGCGCAGGTTATTATCAAAGGCACGAGAGTGGATGGAGTTTATGACAGCGACCCGGAGAAAAATCCTCAGGCTGTCCGATTCGAACACATTTCGTATCAGGAAGTTATCGAGCGCAATCTCAGGGTGATGGACCAAACTGCCATCGCACTTTGCAGGGAAAATAATCTGCCGATTTTGGTATTCAACATCAATGAAAAAGGCAATCTTAAGCGCCTGATCTCGGGCGATGAGATAGGCACAATTGTCAAAGATAAATAAGGGCTATATTATGACAATTAAAGATACAATAGGAAAAACCAGCGAACAAATGCGCAAGGCTTTGGATTTCACAAAATTGCAAATTGCTAAGGTTCGCACAGGAAGGGCCACTTCATCCTTGCTTGACGGTGTCAACGTGGATTACTACGGCTCGGCTTCCGCGATTTCGCAGGTTGCCACGGTGTCAACACCCGACGCCCGCACAATCGTTATTCAGCCCTACGACAGAACGATGATTAACGATATTGAAAAAGCTATTCGCTCTGCCGATCTTGGTTTCAATCCCCAGAACGACGGGACGATCATACGAATTCCCGTGCCGCCGCTGACTGAGGAAAGACGCAAGGAGTTCGTCAAGCTTTGCAAGAAGTACGCTGAAGAAGGCAAAGTGGCGATCAGAAACGTGCGCAGGGACCAGATGGACTCCCTGAAGAAATCCGAGAAAACGAAAGAAATTACTGAAGACGAGCGCAAGCGCGGAGAAGAAGAAATCCAGAAACTGACTGACGAGAACATCAAGAACGTTGATAAGATCTTGGCAGCGAAGGAAAAAGAACTGCTCGAAAATTAATCGTATTTTTTTTCAGGTTCTGACAATCAACATAGAAAAAAACGGGATCCATCGCGATCCTGTTTTTTTTTGGGGTGTGTTATGCAATAAGAAATTGCCACCCGGGGCCTGATCCTTCGGGGAAAAAAAATGCCCCCTGAAAATAGGCAGCTCCGCGAGTGGACGCGGGAATATACACGCGCCTTTTATTCGTTTTCCGCGAGTGAATTCGAGAATTCGAGTGCCTTCGCAACAAAGTATTCCGTGACTTTCGGATGGGGCAGAATGCACTTTGGAGATATCCTGACTCTCTTGTCGGATATGGTATCCACGGATTCCGGGCTCAGCCGGTTCATTTTCAGGTGGTAGTCAACTATCTCGGAAGCCGGCAGGAACGCGTACATCCCGATTATCGACACGTTGTCGTAGGAATCCAGCCTTTTTTCAATAAGTGGCATGGCCTCGGTGGAAAAGTCCGATCCGAAACCGATATAGCATACGTCGAGCTTCATGGGCCCTATCTTTTTCAGGGCGTTTCTTTCGATCTCGAAAAAGAGTTTATCCCAGTATGATTTAAAGTCCTTTGAGCCCTGCGCGAGAATTATAATGGAATTGCGCTCCTGCCTGACGTAGTAGTTTTTGATCTCGTCGAGCATAATATCGGCTAAGATTCCACTCTCGGCAAGGGAAGGGATTGAAGTGATTTTCAGGCCGAGTTTTCGGGCGGATTTATTTCCGTCCCCGATCAACTTTTTCTCGAGCCCGGGATTGAAATATGTTCCGAGTATGGCGGGTATATCCTGCAGCGTGTGCTGAGATATGCCGATAAAAATCGGCAGGACAAGAACGTCTGAAATGCCCTCGGCCTTGAATTCTTCAAGCAGGCCTGAAATTGTGGGATTTTTCCCCAGGAACGCACCTCGGACGGCGAACTTGTCGGAGCCGAGCATCGAACTAACTGATTCGGATATTTCAAACAAAATATCGTCTTTTTCAATGCTCGAGAAGCCATGAGCAACGAGAAGAATGCCGGATTTCATTGAAATGCTTTAAACCTCTGATTCTTTTTCAATAAGTAAAGTCACCGGGCCGTCGTTTGTCAGATCGACACTCATCATGGCGCCGAATATGCCGGTTTTGATCTCAAGGTCAGTGTTGTGCTTCAAATAAGCCACGAATCTCTCGTAAACCGGTTCGGCAATCTCAGGATCGGCAGCCTCGGCATAACTCGGCCTGAAACCTTTTCTGGCGTCGCCATAGAGAGTGAAGTTCGAGACGATCAGAATGCCGCCCTTAACATCATCCACCGATAGATTCATTTTTTCGTCTTCGTCGGGGAATATGCGCAGGTTTACGAGCTTGTTCGCCATCCACTTGATTGTGTCTTCGTTATCGGTGTTCCTCACTCCGAGGAAGACTACGATTCCTTTGCCGATTTCCCCGCAAGTCCTCGTGTCAATTCTGACCGCAGCTTTGGAAACTCTTTGTACAATAGCTCTCATGTCATTAATTACAAATTAATAAAAACCCTAAGGCAATATATGAAATATTATCGAGAAAAAGTAGTGCCAAGGTTGAATTATTTGGAAATTAGCTCAAATTGCCGGAAAAAAATTGTTAATTTGCATTTGATTCCCGGTTCGAAATATATCAAGTGCCGGAGAATGATATTATTTTTCTGAGGGTGAATTTTCGGGATTTTGATATGGCCGAGGGCATGAAGAATTTTGCGGTAGCAGCTGCTGACCATGGAAAGGATGCAGTGAGGGTGATTGAAGTACTGCTGCCTGAGCAGGAAACCGCGTTGGAACTTCCGTTATTCCTCGAATCCGTCTCTGCCGGGTTCCCGTCACCCGCCGAGGATTATATTGAGGGCAAACTCGACCTGAATAAATACCTCGTGCGTAATCCGTCATCAACGTTTCTCGTCAGGGTGACGGGCGACTCCATGATCGGGGCCGGTCTCAATTCCGGGGATCTGCTTGTTGTGGACAGATCGCTGGGGGCAAAAGAGGGAAACATCGTGATCGCTGTTATAGATGGTGAGCTCACAGTAAAGAGGCTCGGGTGCAAAGACGGAAAATTGTACTTGCTGCCCGAAAACAGCAAATACCGGCCCATCGAGATCAAGGCTGAGATGCAGTTCGAGATCTGGGGAGTCGTTACTTCGGCAATTCATTCGGTACTATAATTCAGGAAACAAGCAATGAGAGAAGAGCTTATAAGAATCGAACACGAAAGGATGTTTCAGACCTATAAAAGGCTTCCCGTCGTGATTGGGAAGGCCGAGGGATGCCGCATTTATGACGAGGACGGGAGCGAATACCTCGATTTTCTCGGTGGCATAGCGGTCAACGCGCTCGGGCACGGGCACCCCGAAATAAAAAAAGCAATATACGGGCAGGCTGAGAAGTATTTGCATGTGTCCAATTACTTCTATCAGGAACCTCAGATTCTTCTTGCCCAAAAAATATACGAGATGACAGGTTTTGAAAGGGTATTTTTCTCCAATTCCGGCACTGAAGCGATTGAGGGAGCGATAAAGCTCGCAAGGCGATACGGCAATGCGCGCGTGAAGAGCGAGATAGTAGCCTTCAGCGGCGGATTCCACGGCAGGACTTACGGCGCGCTCTCGATCATGGACAAGCCGAAGTACAAGGACGGCATGGGGCCATTCCTGCCCGGCACGAAAGTGCTGCCGTTGAATGACATTTCAGCGCTTGAATCGAACATAAACGAGCAGACCTGCGCACTCTTCATTGAATTTCTGCAGGGCGAGGGTGGGATATGCAGCCCGACTCAGGAGTTCGCGGACAAAATCAATGAATTGCGTGAGAAATACGGTTTCCTGCTTGTCGCGGATGAGATCCAGGGCGGCACGGGCCGTACCGGCAAATTCTTTTCTTTCGAGCACTACGCGGCCAGGCCCGATGTGGTGACGATCGCGAAGGGAATCGGCGGCGGGCTGCCGCTTGGGGCAATACTGGCGCATGAATCACTTGCCGATCTGTGGACTTACGGCACACACGGCACTACGTACGGCGGAAATGCCCTGGCCTGTGCTTCAGGGATGGTCGTGCTGCAGGAGCTCGAGAAGGGCCTGATGAACCACGTCAGCGAGATTGGAGACTATTTCAAAGCAAAGCTGATGAATACGATGGAGCAGTATCCGGCAGAAGTGCTTGAAGTTCGGGGCAGGGGGCTCATGCTCGGGCTATCGCTCAGCTTTGATGCCGGCATCCTCGTCGTGGAGCTGCTCAGGCGCAACGTGATAACGAACGCGGCATCCGGCACGGTGCTGAGGATTGTGCCACCCTATATTATTGAAAAGAATGATGTTGACGAATTTATCCTGAAATTGAACGAATCCCTCAAACAGATAAATAAAGAAAGCTACTAATATCGAGGTGCGTCATGGAAGAAGCAAAAGAAAGAAATATCATGAAGAACGGCAGCAGCTGCACTGCGGTTCCGGCCGATAAACTCCGGTGGAGGTGCGATGACCAGAGGTTCATGTTCAAAACAACCGAAGAGCTGCCTGCTTTGGAGCAAATTGTCGGGCAGCCGAGAGCGATTGAAGCGATAAAAATGGGAGCCGAGCTATCTGCCAAGGGCTATAATATTTTCGTGACCGGGCTTTCCGGCACGGGAAGGCTTTCGACCGTGAAACACATACTCGAGGAAGTGACCACAATCTGCCCGATTACTTACGATTATTGCTACGTGCATAACTTCAAGGATGCGGACAGGCCGGTGCTGATTCGTCTGGCAAAGGGGCGCGGGAAGCGATTCGCAAAGGGCATGGACGAGGCAATTACTTTTCTGAGGGGCAGGCTGCCGAAGCTTTTCGAGGAAGATGCCTATCAGCAGAGCAGAAAAAAGATCATTGACGACTTTCAGGCCAGGGAAAATGATATACTCGGGCAGTTCGACGAGAAGATAAAACCCTTCGGGTTCGTGAGGGGGCAGCTGGAGAACGAGCAGGGAGCCGTTCAGCCCGAAGTATTTCCGCTGATCGAAGGGAAACCCGTCCAGGTTGAGACAATCGACGAACTATTTGCCGAGGGCAAGCTCTCTTCGGCCGAGTCGCAGGAAATTAAGAGGAGATACACGGAGTTCCACAACGAGATATATGATCTGGCCCGCCACGGGATGAAGCTGATGCAGGAATTCAAGAAAGCACTGAGCGACAACGACAGGGCTTCGTCCGAGATAATAGTCAAATCAGCGCTGCAGGAGATCAGAGACCTCTGCGGCTGCCCGAAAGTTGATCAATATATTGATTACGTCACGGAATACGTATTAGAGAATATAAGCATATTGGTCCAGGCGACTAACGTCTCGCTGCAGCAGGTTGCCGGAGTGGAGGAAGAAGAAAAGGATATTGATATATTCACGTATTTCAAGGTGAACGTGGTCCTTGATAATTCCGACACTAACGCCGCTCCCGTTGTCGTGGAGACGACGCCTTCCTACATCAATCTTTTCGGAACGATTGAAAAGACATATGACAACAGGGGATTCTGGAGAACGGACTTCACGAAAATCAAGGCAGGCGCGCTTCTCAAGGCCGACCAAGGCTATCTGATTGTTAACGCGAACGACCTGTTCACCGAACCCGGAGTCTGGAACGCCCTCAAGAGGGTGCTGCTCTATGACAAGCTGGAGA
>CAZIHB010000085.1:0-7985 GCA_964538535.1 uncultured Hyphomicrobiales bacterium
ACTGCAGTCTCGATGGCTGCCCTGATAGTGTTTCGTTTCTCGCCCTTTGCAGAGCCGAACCCCTTCCTGTTCTGCAATGAGTACTTCAGAATTTTCTCGGATTTAGCTCCCTCCACGAAGTCAGTCAGCAGGAATTTACCGAACCTGCCTCCCAGCTCGTCCGCCCCCTCGAGCACGGCACGGGTGATTTTTTTATCTGCCGACGACATTCCCGATGTCCTTGACGCCGATGGAGTGCAGCTGCTGCATTTTCCGCAGGTGCCTTCCACGCCGTCCTCGCAAAAGTATTCCAGGATGTAATTTCTTTTGCAATCGGAAGTGCGGGCGTATCTCATCACGGATTCGAGCTTGTTGAAAGCATTTTCCCTTCTTTTGTCCAGGGCGTCAAAGTCGATTTTCAGGGTTGAGGGCGCGGCCCTTTTGCCGGTGAACGAGAAAGAACCGGCCGGCAGGGCTTGCTTAAACTCGATTATCCCGTTGAACGACATGGACTGTATGGCGGCGTCGAGATCTTTCTGCTTGATTTCCTGCTTCTTGCAGATATTCTCGAAATCGATGGAGACCGGGCGGTAGAATGCTTCATTTGAGATGCAGCGAAGCAGGTTCTCCATGGTTTCGCGTTTCTTGCCTTTCTGATTGATTATAAATTCCCGGATTCTCTCCTGGGTGGCAGTGAAAGTGAGAGCAGAATCAGATGAAACGTGGTTGCGCCTTATTATCTCGCTGCGTTCGAATATATTGATAACAGATTCGACAGTTCTCTCGTTCATGCCGGAAAAGCCGGCGATTTCGGCGTTCGTGAAAGTGACGGGTTTCTCGCATGCCGCGTTCCTGCCGATGTTCATTTTGTCGCAGATGAGGGTATAGAGCGTGATTATGTCATTCTTGATCGGATGGCCCGTCTCGAGGAAGAAGTTTTGCAGGTGCACGTCGGAGGGGTTGTGAAGCATGTAGCATGCGGCGGGCTTGCCGTCTCGCCCTGCCCTGCCGGCCTCCTGGTAATAAGCCTCGAGCGTGGACGTGAAATCGCAGTGTATCACATTCCTCACGTCGGGCTTGTCTATGCCCATCCCGAAGGCATTCGTTGCTACGATCACCTTGCATTTGTCCTCGATGAAGAGTTCCTGCACCTTTTTCCGGTGCTCTATGGCGAGGCCGGCGTGATAATATTCAGCCTTTATTTTTCTTTCCCTCAGCTCTTTGGCCACTTGCTCCACCCTCCTGCGCGAACCGCAGTAAATGATCGTGGAACCCTCGGGAGTGCCGCTTATAATTTCAGCGCAACGGTCTCCTTTCTGCGAGCAGGTTTCCGTGCGGTAGGAAAGGTTGGGGCGGTTGAAGCCGCGTATGAACCTGGCAGGGGATTTCATGGCCAGCGAGTTGATAATATCTTCCTGCACCTCGGGTGTTGCCGTGGCGGTGAGCGCGATGACGGGGCCGGAATTGAAAACGTTAAGATATTTTCTTATGTTCAGGTAGGCCGGGCGGAAGTCGTGCCCCCACTCGGAGATGCAGTGCGCCTCGTCCACGGCGAGGAAGGATACATCGATATTCTCGAGCTGCTGCAGGAAGTACTGGCTCTCGAGCCTCTCGGGGGCGATATAGATCATCTTGTAGTCGCCGCGGGCAGCGTTGTCGAGCCGTTCGCGTATCTCGTCGAAAGATATCTCGCTGTTTATTAACGTGGCCGGAATGCCCAGCGAGGAAAGCGCGTCAACCTGGTCTTTCATTAGCGCGATGAGAGGTGAGATTACGATGGCAGCCCCCTGGCTTACCAAAGCCGGCAACTGGTAGCATATGGATTTACCGCCTCCCGTAGGCATCACAACCAAGGTGTTGCGCCTGTCCAGGACGGAACGGATGATCTCCTCCTGGCCGTTTCTGAATTCCGAAAAACCGAAGTGCTTTTTTAGTGCATCCTTAAGGTTAATGCCCGACATTTAATCCCCGACTTTAATTCAAGATTGTCAAAAATAAGAAATATGATTTCACGAGCTGAGCACGATATAAAAAAAAAGCCGTCTCGCGGACGGCTTTCAACATTTATTTATTGATGTTATTTCTTCTTCGGGGCGGGTGTTGCGGGGGCTGACGGAGTAGTAGCTGCAGCAGCTGCCGGTTTCACCTGGATGAGCTCAACCTCGAATATAAGCGTTTCGTTCGGGCCGATTGCTTCGCCGGCGCCGCGCTCGCCATAGGCAAGATTCGAGGGGATGTAGAATTTATACTTCGCGCCTTCTTTCATCAGCTGCACGCCCTCGGTCCAGCCGGGGATAACCCTGTTCAACGGGAATTCGATCGGTTCGCCGCGGTCGATGGAGCTGTCAAATACTTTTCCGCTGATGAGCGTGCCCTTGTAGTGCACCTTCACCGTGTCAACTGCTTTTGGTGATGCGCCTGAGCCTTCTTTCAGTACTTCATATTGAAGGCCCGAAGCAGTTACTTTTATGTTCGGATTTGATTTATTTTTCTCAAGGAATTCTTTTCCTGTTTTCTCGTTTGTTTCGCCTTTTGCTTTGGCCTGAGCCATCTGCTTTTCCTGCATCCTCTTGAAGAGGTTGTTCATAAGATCTTTCATCTGCTCCTCCGAGATCAATGAAGTTCCGTTATAAAGCTTGTCTATAACTGCTTGCTTGAAAATTTCAGGATCAATTTTCAGGGAATCGTTCCTGAGATTTCCTGCAATCTGGATACCGATCGCGTAAGAAATTGAGTCCATCTCCGATTTAAGTTCAATTTTTGACGGCCCCGGCTGGGAAATCGGCTGCATGGGTTTCGGCGGTTTTGCTTCAGCTCCGGCAGCAATAACCAAAAGGGTCAAAGCTAATAATATACTTCTGCGTATCATCGATACTCCTGATAACAAGTTACAAAAAAAATAACGGCAAATATACCCAATACCAATAAAACAATCTATTAAAATAATCACCTTATATAGCCGGGCGGAAAAAAAATGTCAAATATTAACTTGCTAAGGCTTATATTTATGTTTTATAAAAAAGATGAATTCGGTCTTTTTAGAAGAGAACAGACAAAAATCGGAGAAGAAATGGCAAGGATAATAGAAGGCTTTTATGACGCGAAGGGAAAGAGCTTTGCAATAGTTGTGTCAAGGTGGAACCAGTTTATCGTTTCGAAGCTGCTGGAAGGGGCTTTGGACGCGTTCCGCAGGAACAATGCAGACGAGGACAATATAACGGTGGCGTACTGCCCCGGCTCGTTCGAGATACCCATAGTGGCAAAGAAAATGGCAGCCTCCGGCAAGTATGACGCCGTGATAGCCCTGGGAGCCGTGATAAGGGGGGCGACGCCTCATTTTGACTACATCTCGAGCGAGGTGACAAAAGGCCTTGCCAACATAGCGCTCGAAACGGGCGTGCCGTGCATTTTCGGGGTGCTCACGACTGACAACATCGAGCAGGCGATCGAGAGAGCCGGCACTAAAGCCGGCAACAAGGGATTCGAAGCTGCTACATCCGCTATAGAAATGGCATCATTATTCGGAGAATTGGAGAAATAAATCTGAAGAAAAAGGCTACGCTTGTTTTTTGCCATTATCAGGATGAGTTATGCTGAAAAAATTATTTCCGGCCAATATTGCCGGACTGTGCGCGATTGCCGTGTATTGTCTTTTGGCTTCAGTTCATTCGGAAGCATATGGTTTGGAGCTCACGAATTGGAAAGTTTACACGGCAATAGTTGACGTGATTTCCGCGGATGTGGATTCCAGGAGCAGGATATGGGCCGGATCGGCCGGCGGGGTGTTCTGCTATAACCCAAAGGACGGAAGCGGGAAGGAGTTCCGAAGCATAGACGCCCTGATGAGCCTTTCCGTCACAAGCGTCAGCTGCAACCCTGAGAGGCAGGAAGTATATATAGGCCACCAGGATGGCAATATTGATATCTGCACCGAGGATTTTAAATTTTCACATATCATGGACATCAAGAATTCCGGTTTTTCCAATCCGAAGATAAACGGCATAGTTTTCCGCGGCAACCTGGCATATATAGCGGGTGGTTTCGGGCTGGCAGTGTTCGATATGGATGCACGGGTGTTCCGTGAGACGGTGCAAAGGATCGGAACTTTCGCGACAAACACCGAGATAAACAAGATCAAAATATCAAACGGACGCATCTGGGCCGCCACTGCATCCGGGCTGGCCTCGTGCCCGCTGGATACGGTGATTTCCGATCCGTCTTCATGGACTTCGTACCCGGCCGCGACACCGGAACTGACGCCCGCCGTCAGCGGGGTCGGATTCATCGGCGAAACCGTTTATGCCTACAGCGGTGCTTACGTCCTCAGGCTTGAGAATGACACGCTGAGGTATTACAAAAACCTGTATTACGATGTCGTGTCACTCAATGAATACAAGGGATCAATCGTTTTCGCCACAAGATTCAGACTCTTCAATCTTGACGGAACCGAGGCATATCTTCAGCCATCCAAGACATTAAACACTGTGGTTTGCCACGGGAATTCAAATTCATCCGAAATAATATTCTGCTATAAAAACGAGGGTATAGGGCTGGTGAATGACCAAGCCCCGGCCGAGCTTGCATTCAAGCCAAATTCGCCCCAGATAAGCATTTTCTCGGATATTGACGTGGATAAGAGCGGCGCTCTATGGTCCACATCGGAACACAGGGCGGAAAACGGAATTCAGAGGCTGAGCAATGGTAAGTGGTTGAACTTCCTCGTGGATAAGAACCCCGAGATAAACAACAACAGCTACTATAAAGTGCATGCACTCGGCGATGGCAGGTTATGCTTTTCCAACTGGGGCAGCGGCGCCATGATCGTGACGCCCGCGGGCGACGGGTTCAAATTCGACACGCTGACCAAAAACACCGGCGCCCCTTTTGCCGACGTTCAAAAGGATTATATTGTGGCCGGGGAATCCGCGGAAGATGCACAGGGCAATCTTTGGATAGTCAATTATGGAGAAGCTACGCCCGGCCCGATCCTGATCGAATATACAAATGAAAAAAAATTCTTCACCTTCGACAATTGCAATAATGCAGCAAACAGGTATTACATCGGACTCGCTGTGGACTTTTACGGCACAAAATGGGTTGCCTCGATGAATGGCGGCGGGCTTTTATATTATAATGAGAACAGGACGCCCGACAACCCCAACGATGACTTCTGCGGCAACATCAACACGAGCCGCTACCCGCTTCTGCAGGATAATTCGCAGTCTGCAATAGTGACGGATAAAAATGGTTCTCTCTGGGTCGGCACTTCGTCCGGCCTGTCTGAGATACGCAACCCGTCGGCCGTGCTCGGCAGCGGGTCGTTGATCGTCCGCTACGTCAAGCTTATCGGCAAGCAGGTGATTAATGATATAATGGTTGACGCGCTGAACAACAAGTGGCTGGCCACCTCCACAGGAGTCTGGGTGCTTAATTCAGATGCCACGAAAGTGCTTGCCATATTCAACTCGGAAAACTCGCCGCTGGTAACTGATGAAATTGCATCATTGGCCACAGACCCGAACACGGGCAAAGTGTATATCGGCACGCGGCAGGGTCTGTTCGAGGCAATGAGCCTCTCCGTTCAGGCCGGGGAATCATACGACATAACGTGCCACCCCCAGCCTTTCGTCCCTGGCAGGGACGAGGAGATGGTGATAGACGGCCTGGCGAGCGCTTCCGAAGTTCGCATCCTGACCATTGACGGCAATATCGTACGCAACTTCATCACCAACAGCCGCAAGGCAATATGGGACGGCAGGGACAACGAGGGCAGGACTGTGAGCAGCGGCGTTTATCTCGTGGCTGCATTTTCTGCGGACTCGAAAAATTCGGCGGTTGCAAAAATTGCCGTCATCAATAAGTAAGTATAAAAGATATTAAAATTCAGGGATAAGAATTGGAAATAAATTATAATAACCTCGAGCTGACGGCCAAAACATTTTCCGGGCTTGAGGATTTGCTTGCCGACGAACTGGATGAACTCGGCGCCCGCGAGATCGTGGTTCACAACAGGGCCGTGTCGTTCCGCGGTGACAGGAGGCTGATGTATGAGGCTAACTACAAGCTTCGCACCGCACTGCGGATACTCATGCCGATTTCAAAGTTCAGGGTAAGAGATGAGAAAGAGTTATACCTGAAGGCGAAGCAGACAGACTGGGACGAGTATATAGACCCGGACATGACGCTGGCGGTTGACAGCTCGATAGCAAACAGCCCCTTCAACCATGCCAACTACGTTGCCCTGAAAGTGAAAGACGCGATTGTGGACAGGATACGCGCCCGCCGCGGGCGGCGGCCCGACGTGAGCGTGGAAAATCCCGACGTGAGGGTGAACGTGCATGTAAGCAGGGAGGACTGCACCATATCACTTGACAGCTCCGGAAGCTCGCTTCACAAGAGGGGCTGGCGTTCAGCCCAGACAGAGGCCCCGCTGAGCGAGGTGCTTGCCGCCGCGATGGTGAAACTGACGGGATGGCATGGCGAGAAGGTGCTTGTTGATCCCATGTGCGGCTCGGGCACGATACTCATTGAGGCAGCGATGCAGGCCGCTAACATTCCGGCGGGCAGCTTCAGGAAATTCGGCTTCGAGCGGTGGAAGGATTTTGACCGCGTCACATGGAGCAAGATTGTGGAATCAGCAAGAACCGGGAGGCGAAGCATAGGCGTGGAGATACTCGGCTCTGACATCTCGGAGCGCGCCCTGAGAATAGCAGAGGAAAACATCGACAACGCCGGGCTTAAAAGCGCGATTACGCTGAAGGCAAGAAGATTCGAACATCTGAACCCTCCAGCCCCCGCAGGAATGATAATCATCAACCCGCCCTATGGCGAGAGGCTGGAGAAGCTGGATATCAATGCATTTTACAAATCCATCGGTGACAAGTTAAAATATGGATTCTCGGGATACGATGCATGGATTATAAGCTCGAATCCGGATGCATTCAAGCATATCGGCCTGAAGCACGAGAAAAGCCTTACGCTCTATAACGGGCAATTGGAATGCAGGTTCAGGAAATACGGACTCTATCAGGGGAGCAGGAAAGACCGATACAATAAAGAGGAATAGCAACTTATCAGGTGAAGAACGATGGTAAAATTCTTTTTTTGTCTCGCAGCTTGTTTATCTTTTGCTTTCGGCAGCACTTCCGCCCGGATAAAAATTAAGGCAGTGGGCGACGTGATGCCGGGTTCATACACACCTTCATGCAAGATACCAGCCGACAGCGGCAGCACGGCGGTAAGGAACGTGAAAGAGTATCTTAGCGGGGCGGATATAGTCTTCGGCAACCTGGAGGGCGTTTTCATCGATTCGGGCATGAAGCCATGCAAATGCTCGGATTTTGGCCGAAAAACCAATGTCTGCTTCGAATTCGGGATGCCGCCATACCTCGCGCCGAAACTCAGGGAAATGGGATTCACTCTGCTCGGGCTTGATAATAACCACGTCGGTGATTACGGCAGCGATGCTTACAGCAAAACCGTCAGCATTCTCAATGATGCCGGGCTGCTCAATGCTCCGAAGAAAGGCCAATGCTTTTTTAATATTAACGGGAAAAAAATAGCCGCGGTGGCGTTCGGATTCTCGAGGGGCTCGGCAAGAATTGACAACCTGGATGCCGTGCGCGAAAAGATAGCCGAGCTGAAAAAGCAAGCCGGCCTCGTCATCGTCTCGTTTCACGGGGGCGCGGAAGGCCCGAAAGCCCAAAATATACCCGACGGGACCGAAATATTCATCTGGGAAAAGAGGGGAGATGTGAAGGCATTCGCGCGCGCAGCAGTGGATGCCGGCGCCGACATAGTGCTTGGCCACGGGCCGCACGTCCTCCGGGCACTCGAATTATACAAGGGCAAGCTAATTGCCTACTCGCTCGGCAATTTCTTCACTTACGGCCATTTCACTCTCTCGGGGCCAAATGGCATTAGCGCGATAGTCGAGGCGGAGATCGACGAGAACACGGGGAATTTTTTAAGCGGAAAGATAGTGCCTTTTTATCAGTCCAACCCCG
>CAZIHB010000086.1:0-7954 GCA_964538535.1 uncultured Hyphomicrobiales bacterium
GTGCCCGGGAGTGCCCCGTCATTCCCGCGCAGGCGGGAATCTATTGATTTGCAAGCACTTATGGATCTCCGCCTTCGCGGAGATGACGACGGCAGGGTGCAGGCGCCGTGGTTTTTACACGACCTCGTTTACGTGGATGACTGTAGGGACACGGCGTGCCGTGTCCGCGGCCACACAGTGGCGAGCCCGCCGCGGCCCTACAAATACACGATGATATTTTTTTGTGTTTCGTCATTCCCGCGCAGGCGGGAATCTATTGATTTGCATGAACTTATGAATCTCCGCCTTCGCGGAGATGACACCTGCCTGCCGCGGGGAAGCTGAAATAAAGCTGTGCCGTTTCAAGAATGTTTCGTATATTTGTGGACTGAAAAATCGCGGGGTGGAGCAATTGGTAGCTCGTCGGGCTCATAACCCGAAGGTTCCGGGTTCAAGTCCCGGCCCCGCTACAAAAGCCAAAGGCACGAAATTCGTGCCTTTTTTGCTTTTCGGGCACGATTTTGGCAAGGTGTTTGAAAGGCAACTATTCGTATTTTTTGCTTAATTTGCACTTTGCGTTTTTAAAGGGTTTTGCCGGCAGATATGAATATAGTACAAAGAAAGTCGCTCAGGGAACTAAATACTTTCGGCATTGAAGCATATGCCGACTACTTCATATCCGTCACGGGCGTTGCCGAGCTAAGGAAGCTCGTGGATTCGGTGCTTTATCGCGGCAACAAGCGCTTCGTCATCGGCGGCGGCTCCAACATACTTTTCACCAATGATTTCAACGGCCTGGTAATTTCGATCGACATTCCCGGCATCAGAGTGGTGGAGGATAAGCCTGACCACGCCATTGTCGAGGCCGGCGGCGGAGTGCCCTGGCACGATCTCGTCAGGTTCACGCTCGATAGGAAGCTCTACGGACTTGAGAACCTCGCGATGATACCCGGCAAGGCCGGTGCAGCACCCGTGCAGAACATCGGCGCTTACGGTGCAGAGCAGAAAGACTTCTTCCACTCGCTGACCGCCGTGGATACAAGCAGCGGGAAGCTGATAAACATGAGTGCTGATGAATGCTGCTTCGGCTACAGGCAATCGATATTCAAAACCGAGCTGAAAAAGCAGATGATAGTCTCGGCGGTGCGCTACAAGCTGAATAAGAAACCCGAGCTGAACCTGCAATATAAAGAGCTGGCCAACGAACTACAAAAAAACGGGCGGACCGAGCACACTCCTCTCGAGGTGTTCAATGCCGTGTGCGCGCTGAGGCTCAGGAAACTGCCGGATACCTCAATTTTGGGCAATGTAGGCAGTTTCTTCAAGAATCCGCATATAAACGAGAGAAAATTTAATAAAATAAAGGCCCGCCACCCCGATGTGCCGTTTTTTCCTGCCGGGGAAGGGCGGGTTAAGATACCGGCCGGCTGGCTTATTGAAAACAGCGGCTGGAAAGGCAAAAGGATCGGTCGCGTCGGAGTTTACGAGAAGCATTCACTGATACTCGTGAACTATGGAGGGGCTACGGGCAAAGAAATATATCAGCTTGCCTGTGAGATAATTTTATCTGTCAGGGAAAATTTCGACATTCATCTCGAGCCTGAAGTGATTATCGTATAAAGAGGGGATTTATCATGAAGAGATTCAAGCTTTTTTTGATTTCGGTGATCTGCGCCGTAATGATGACGGGGTGCCTCACAGTCGAGAAGAAACAGTACAGGGTAGTGATGACGGGCGAGAAAAGCGGACGCTGCACGATCAAGTTTATTAACATCGTCTCGCTGAAAAACAATGATGTTGATTTGTCTTATAAGGACTTCACGGAGTTCATCGACGAGTATTACAAGGGGAAAAAGCTCGAGAAAGTATATAAGGGCTGCAAGAATTTCAGCAAGCGGCTTTTCGTGGAAAAAAACCAGCTTTGCGGTGAATTCAGTTTCGATTTTGATAATCTGCGCGACGTCAGCCTGTTTCAGTATCAGAATGGCTGCCCTTACGTGCTCGTAGTGACGAGCAAAGAGGAGGGGCTTACGGAGCGGCTTGTCGGCTCGAACGGCGAGAGGGCCGACGAAGAGAATCCGGTAGTGTTCTTCCAGACCGGGCAAAAAGTGCTCGAATGGGAAACAAGCGTGACTGAGGACATGAAGGACGGAGTAAATCTCGTGAGCCTCTATAATGAGTGGCAGGCACAAAATAAATAACAACAACCCGGTGTGAAAATTATTATGCTTTTGCAAATCAGGCTGTTAATCCGACAGCAGAATTGCAGAGGCATTTTTTTTCGGAGCCATTTTAAACTCGGGCCCCGCGAGAAGTGTCTAAGGACTGATAACAAATAATAGTTTTTGGTGCAATGTATGATTAAATATCCTGTAATTTTAATTTTGATGCTGTCTGCCCTGTCCGCATACGGGCAGGACACATATGTGAAAGGCATAGTGACGGGCGAGGACGGAAAGCCGCTTTATCACGCCAGCGTGGCGCTGAGCAGAACTACGGACAATTCGACACGTGGCGATCTTACCGGTAAAAATGGCGAGTTTCGTATCTCCCTGAATAAACCCGGAAAATACGAGCTGAAGATTAGTTATCTCGGCTACAAAACATATTCCCGTCAGATCGGGGCCAGGCCGGGCGGCACGGATGCCGGCACCATCAGGCTCGAGGTCGAGTCAGTGATGCTCAGCGGCGTGACAGTGGAGGGAAGCGTGCCGATTGCATCGCAATCGGGTGACACCACGCAGTATAACGTTGGAGCCTACAAGACGAATCGTGACGCCTCGGCGGAAGATCTCGTGCAGAAACTGCCGGGCGTGACGATGGAGAACGGCCAGGTGAAGGCGCAGGGGGAAGCTGTGAAGGAAGTGCTGGTGGACGGGAAGCCGTTCATGGGCGAAGATCCCTCCGCGGCACTCAAAAACCTGCCCTCGGAAGTTATAGACAAGATTCAGGTGTTCGACAAGCAATCCGACCAGGCTCAGTTCACCGGATTTGACAACGGCCAGACGAACAAGGCGATGAACATCATAACAAAATTCAGGAACGGAAGTGCCGTCTTTGGCAAGGCCTATGCCGGTTACGGCAATGATAACAAGTATCAGGCCACTGTCATTGCTAACTACTTCAGCGGCGACCGCAGGTTGACCCTGCTTGCCCAGACGAACAACGTGAACCAGCAAAACTTTTCATTCGAGGATATAATCGGCGTCTATGGCGGAAATGGCGGCGGCGGCGGCAGGATGATGATGGGCCCGCCTCCCGGCGTCAGCAGGCAGAGGAACATGGGCGGCGGCGGCCCGATGAGCGATTTCATGGTCAGCCAGCAGGACGGCATCTCGAAGGTAAACTCCTTCGGGTTGAATTATTCCGACACGTGGAGCTCAAAAATCAACGTCACCGGAAGCTATTTCTTCAACGTCAGCTCTAACGACGCCGATAAAACCACTGCCCGCGCCTATTTTTCGGATTCGACCGTGAAAAGCAATTATAGCGAGCGGGCCCTTTCGAACAGCGACAACGTGAACCACAGGTTTAATATGCGCTTCGAATACAACATTGATAACAATAATAAATTGCTTATAAGGCCGAGATTCACTTACCAGTCAACCGACGGCACATCGAACACCACGGGGGGGACATATAACGGCGGCCTGCTTGCAAACAACGCGAAGAGCATATATTCAACCGATCTGAGCGGCATGAATTTCAATAACGAGGTGCTTTACAGCCACTTGTTTGATTCTTCCGGCAGGAGCATGACGATTGATATCAACACGACAAACAGCAAAAATGACGGCACAGGGGACCTGCTTTCAGAGAACGAGTATTATACACAGGCCGAAAGAACGCTCGACTCTCTCAACCAGCTTTCGGAGCTGACCAAGACAGGGGAAAAATACTCGGCTCAGCTGTCGTTCAACGAGCCTCTGGCAAAGAATCACATGCTTCAGCTTAATTACACGGCTTCGCTCAACCTGAACGAGTCCGACAAGGAAAACTACACGAAGCTGACTGATGCTAAAACGCTTGATACCTCACTCTCCAACACTTTCAAAAACGATTATTTTTCGAACAGGGCCGGATTGTCATACAGGATGCAGTTTGACAGCCTGAGGATGACAATAGCCGGTGATTATCAGACGAGCCGGCTGAAGAACGACCAGAAATTCCCGTATAGCTCGAAAACAAATCAAGACTTCTCGGATTTCCTGCCATCAGTGAATATACAATATAAATTCACAAAGCAGACAAGCCTGAGAGTGAACTACAGAACGTCCAACAACCTGCCCTCGATAGAGCAGCTCCAGAAAGTGCTCGACAACTCGAACCCGCTGCAGCTTTCGATCGGCAATCCCGACCTGAAGCAGGACTACACGCACAACCTCTCGCTGCGCCTGTTCTCGCTCGGGGCATCACGCATGAACAATCTTTTCTTCATGATAAACGGATCCCTCTCGGACAGATACATCGGAAAAGAGAATATCTACGCGAAAAGAGATACGGTTATCGACAATATAAAGCTGCAGAACGGCACCCAGCTGACCCGCTACCTGAATTTGAACGGCTACCGCAGCCTGAACACATTTTTCGGCTACGGGAATTACGTACCTTTCATCAGCTCGAACATCAATTTCCATGGCATGATTAACTACTCGCGCACCCCGAGCCTGATCAACGGGATCGAGAACTTCTCGGAGTCAGGTTCGATTGGCGGCGGCTTAATTTTATCGAGCAATATTAGCGACAAGATCGACTTCACGATCGGGACAACATCGCTATTCTACAACGTGAAGAACTCTGCGGGCGGGCTGCAGTCCTCGCAAAAAACGAGTTATTTCAACCAGAACACCCGCGCACGTATCAACATGCAGTTCTGGGACGGGTTCGTGCTGGCCGCTAACCTGAATCATGATTACTACAAAGGCCTTTCCTCCGGAACCGACCCGAACAACCTGCTGCTCAACGTCAGCCTGGCCAAGAAGTTCCTTGCCGACAACAGGGGCGAGATCAAGCTCTCAGTCTATGATGCATTGAATTCAAGCAAGGCACTCCAGAGAAATGTGACTGAATTCTACACCGAGGACGTGACGAGCAACGTGCTGAGGCAATACGTGATGCTGACCTTCACCTACAGCATAATGAGCATGAAGGACTATATGCATCACGACGGGCCGCCGCCGGAGAGGCGCGACCGCCCGGACAGGCCTTGATAAATTTCCCCTTAGCATGATAAACAAGCAACCCCACGGAATGACGCCGCGGGGTTTTTTTTTGTAGTAGGTCGCGATGTGTAATCGTTACTTTGTCACGGTCGGGACAGGGCAGAAAATCAAGATTGATAATGAAAAACAATATGCATAATATCAAATCGTACAAGCGGATGTAGTAAAAAATACTACAGCAAGTGGTAGTATATATTCAAGGCCGAACCATCAATAAAGCATGATAGGGGAAGATAACAAGGTTGGATAAAAAAATTTGTGCGAAGTTTGTAACAATTTTATAAATTGCTTGTTATTGATATTGTCAAATAGAATGTGACATAGAGTATAATAGTTATATTGAATAACTTTGTTGAGGGAGGTTTTATGGACCGATTAAGACATATTATCGGCAAGGGCGGGGTAATGCTCCTTGTTGCCATTGCATCGATAATATCGCAAATTCCGCTTTTAGCGCAGCCGTCGGGGTACTGCGACCCCACGAAATCCATGAGGACAGGTGGCTACTACATGTGCTACCCGGCCTATTACCCGCAGAATTATTATTACTATAAATCCTACTATGGCGGGGTGGTCACCGGCGTTGAAATAAAAAATGCCGACGGAACTCCACTAAAAAGATATAGTACTGATAACATAACGGGATCCTGCTATCAGATTTATGATAACGCGGGCCAGGACGTGGAACTGATGTCGGGCGAAACGTATAATTTCAACATCACGGTTTATGATGCACCGTACTGGTATTATACAAATTCCGCACCTTACTATTCCACAACATATTATACCATGAGGCTTTTCCTTGACTGGAACAAGGACGGGGACTTCACGGATAACATTTCCGCAACTTTCCCGAACGAGTGGCTGAACGCGCCGCCGAACATGGTGATGACTAACAACACGAACTGGCGCTGGCTGGTGACGAACGGATCGCACAGAACTTTGAGCTATTCAGTAAAAATTCCGGATAACGTGGAACTTGGCAAGACCATGATGAGGGTGATGGCTTCCTACTATTACCCATACGCTCCATACTATCCTCCGAACAATCCTTGCCACAACGGGTATTTTGACATCTACTCAACCCCGGCAAGCTATGCATATGACTATGGTGAGACAGAAGACTACGTCGTTACTTTTGCTCTGTCAATAAAGAGCACTTTCCCCTCGAACAAAGCACCGGACGACGTGCTTTACGCCGGGGAGAAATATAACGGCACTACGCGCCAGCGCAACGAGGACGGCCAGATAATCAATTATCTATATAAGAATCCTATGGTGGAATTCGGCTCGGCCCAGGCAACCGGCACGACTTTGAAATACAAGATTGTCGGCCCGTTGCCTTCGAAGGACGAGGTTTACGTGGCTCTCGATCCTCTCAGCGGAAGTGAGACAATCGATGTGAGCGGAAAGAGCAGCTTCTATAAATTCACGAGATCAACGGGAAATTGCACGCCTCAGGGCGATGGTGCCTTCATTTCAACGAAGGGCGGTGAATACCAGGTTCAGGTTGAACTCAAGCTGCCGAACAAGCCCGCAAAGCAGATCGTGAAAAACTTCACGGTGTCGTGGACAAACGACCTTTCAGCCTCCGAGATCACATCACCGAGGAACGCGGGTGCACCGAACTTCTTCAGATACCCGAGGAACCTCCCGATCAAGGTGGAAGGCGTGTTCCATAATGTCGGCCTGAAGAATGTGACAAAATTTGAGGCAATGGCCAATATATATGGTTCAGATGGCACACTTCTGAAGTCGCTGCCGTATTCATATGATACTCTGGACCACAAAGATTCGCTGCTGAAGCCGAAAGAAAAAGCAACGGTATATTTTGGCGAATTTTACGGAGATAAAACAGGGAATTACACGGTTGTGATGACAAACAACCTGAAGAATGCCATTGACGAGGAACCTTATAACGACAGGTTCGCCCGCATTGACAACGACCCATACGTTTTCGAGGTAGCGGATGAATTCCAGGCAGCAGCCGACAAGTTCACGATTCCGCTGCAGGGCAGCCAGGCTGTTGTGGGCCGCCCGATTGTCCCCCAGGTTGACGTGCTGAACAAGGGCGTGAGCGATATTTCCAATGCTGCCGCCAGGATCATGTTCCGCAAGCTTCCGAACGGCAATATCGACACGGTTGAAACAATTATTCAGGAAATGCCGAGCGGAATGTATAACCGCAAGTCAGTGATATTCCCGGCCATAATTTTCAACGAGCCGGGAGAATACGAGGCTGTTTACAACATGGATGTTACTAACGAGCTAAAGCTTGACGATAACACCATGCGCGTGACGTTCAACGTGGTGAACGGTCTTGCAGGCACATACACAGTCGGCTCGAAGAATTTGGGCCAGGCAAATAATTTCCCGACGATCGATTCGGCAATGAATGCCCTTTACTATTTCGGCATGAAGGAATCGGTTGTGATGGAGCTTACTGATGCTGATTATTCAGTTTCCAGCCCCGGACTTGACGTGGCTGCATGGGAAATGAATTCCGGCATTATCGGCCTTGGATATGATAAAGCAAACAACAAGATAAACACACTCACGTGGCGGCCTGCAACCAACAGGATCTCAAGCCGCTCAAGCGTGAACATCACGCTGAATTCGGCCAACGGCAAGGGCGTTTTGTTCGGGCAGTCAGTGCAAAACTCGAACCCCTATGCTCTCACCAATGCTGAGTATGGCGTGGACATCATGAGAAAATACGCCAACAACGGCGGATATATTACATTCGATGGCGG
>CAZIHB010000087.1:0-7840 GCA_964538535.1 uncultured Hyphomicrobiales bacterium
CCGTGTGCCTTTTCAGCGCTTCCCTTGAAAATTCACGAAGCACTTCAAGAGAGCATACGGTTGTCTGCAGGCGATACTCGCAAAGCACGGGGGCGTCTTCCGCCGAGACGGGTACAATGCATACAATAGGGCCGTCATCACCGGCTCTGCGAAGTTCCATACCCTCCTCGGGGAATGCCACGCCAAGATACTCGACACCCTCCTGACGCAAAACGTTGGCCACGCCCACCAAGCCATGCCCGTAAGCATTTGCCTTAACTACTCCGATCATTGCCGAACCCGGGGCTGCCCTGCGTATCATCATCACGTTGTGGCGCAGGTTCTTTTTCTTAATTTCGACGTATGTGGATCTCATCTCTAAGTTTCTTCCTATTTATGCCGATAATTTATATGTTTGCTAATTGAATTTTGCACAAATTCAATTAGCACGGTTACAAATTTAACAGGCTTTGGCCTTTTTTAATAAAATAAATTGAAGGGCAGAATGACCAGAATTGCAAAATTGGTAATTTCTCAGAGTCTTATGGTTATAGCAGCTGCGTTGATCACATCTTGTTCAGCCACAAATCCATGCCCAAAGACGCCGAACCCGGGCAATATCGGAAGCTTGTTCAATACTGATTATGATGAATATTCTCCTGTATTTATTGATGATACGCTTTATTTTACTACCGCGCCACAAGATCCGAAGAAACCCGAAAGGATTTACCGATCGGTTTTATCGGGTGGCAATTTCAGTCTGCCGGCCCTTGCCTCCGATCTTCCTCTCTCCGAAATCAGGAATAGCGGGCTGCCTTCATTCAGAAAAATAAGGGAGACCGGGGCTATTGAGATGTTTTTTGCAGGTGTGCCTGTGAATAGCAAAAAAAATGACAGAGGAATCTTTACCGCCGTGAAGACTGACGGAAAGTGGAGCCGGCCGGTTCTGCTGCCGAAGGAGGTGAACACTGAATACTACGAGTCTCACCCGTTTGTAAGCCCTGACGGCAAGTATCTATTTTTCACATCGGACAGGCCCGGCGGCGTTGGGAATATTGATTTATACGTCTCGAAGAGGGAAAATGACGGGACGTGGACCCCGGCTGTAAATCTAGGAAAAGAGATCAATACTGCAAAGAACGAAATCACTCCGTTTGTTGATTCACTCAATAACTTATACTTTGCTTCGAAGGGCAGGAAAGACGGCATCGGCGGGTATGATATCTACAAGGCCGCAATGACCGGAGACATGGCATGGGGCAACGTGAAAATTCTGCCGCTGCCGATTAATACAGAGGCTGATGAAAGCGGCCCGGCCCTGAAGTCTGGAAAGATTTATCTGAGTTCCGACAGAAAGAACGGATGCGGCGGCAAGGATCTCTATGCCTTTGATTTGTGCGGCCCGGTAATCGTAGAGGGGAAAGTCAGCTCCGAAGCCATGCTTCCGCTCTCGGGAATATGCAAGGTTATGAACACGGGCGGCGGGGAACTGATGGAAGTAGAAGTGCCTGAGAACGGGGAATTTTCGTTCGCACCACCTCCGGACATGGAATACATTGTCAGATATTTCAACAAATGCGTGCCCGGCTACGTGCCCGAACAAAAAATATTCGCGCCATGCTCCGAGAGCAACTCGATCAGAATCGTCATGAATTTTGTGATGCCCTCCAAATTGAAAGAATACGCTTTCAACGAACAAAACATCCCATTCTTCGTGTCGGGTTATTATTATCCGAACGTGCCGAAGAATCTTGAAGCTTTAAGGCTGAAATTTTCGTACAACCTTGTGGGGGCAGATTCTTCAACAAGATACATCGAGCATCCGGGCGAAAAGTACGACGAGTATGCCACTAAGGTCGATAAAGCGTTGAAAGAGGCTGCCGGTTACATCAGGAATATACTTGCGAACGTCAAAAGCGACTGCGGGGCGCTTGTTGGGGCAAAATTGCTTGTCAGAGTGACGGGCTATTCTGATCCCCGGCCAATATCCGCTTCGGCAAGATACAACGACGATGATGTTAATGATGATGTGTTCGGGATCCGTGTGAAAAGGGGAGAAGTGATGACCAATGATTTGTTGTCTCTTCTCAGGGCATATCATACTGCCAAATATCTTGAAAGCCTTCTTTCAACGGATGCCGGCAAAGAAAACGGCCATATCAGATGGGAAATCATAGGAAAAGGTGTTGACGAGAGTGAAGGAGTGGAAAACGAGCTTAAAAGGCATGTGCAGATCGAAATTGGAATTGATATTCAGTAATAAGCATTTTGATAAAAAAATTGAAGAGCCGCGTTCGTGATTCGAAAGCGGCTCTTGCGATTTATTCTTACGGGCAAATGCCTTAAGTTATCATTTCAATCTTCAGATTTTGCGTTTGCACTTTTCAAGTGTTGCATATGACAGTAAGTGAAAGCACGGAAATAGAGATCCAGAGCAATATCCCGAGAGCCAACGGCTTCCACCCGACTGACTTGATTTTTTCTAATGACAGGCCGCAACCAACAAGGAAGAGAGTAGCAGTCAGGCCAATTCTTGAAGCATGTACAATTGAGCTGGTCATAACTGCCGGCAGATCGAAGCAGCTGTTAATTATTATGGCCAGGACAAAAAATCCAATGAAGTATGGTATCTTGATTTTCTTGTTGCCGGATTTGAAAAAGAAACCTGTTGCCATAGCCACGGGTATGATCCAGAGAGCCCTGGCGAGCTTGATAGTAACGGCGGTCTGCAGGGCTTCGCTTCCATAAGCACTCGCCGCTCCGACAACAGAACTCGTGTCGTGGATGGCGATTGCTGCCCACAAGCCGAATTGGCTCTGAGTGAGATGAAAAAATGATCCGACAGGCGGAAAAACAATCAATGCAACGGAATTGAGAAGGAAAACAGTTCCAAGTGCCACAGACATTTCTTTTTCCGATGCGTCAACGATAGGAGCAATAGCTGCAATAGCACTTCCTCCGCAGATGGCCGTGCCTGATGCCACGAGATGTGAAGTTTTCCCGGGAATCCTCATCCATTTTCCGATTGCAGCACCAAGGGCTATTGTCAGCAGAATTGATGCCACGGTGAATACCAGACCGCTTTTACCGGCATTAACGGCGCTCGACAGGTTCATTCCAAAACCGAGGCCGACAACCGAGAACTTCAACAAGTAATTAGTGGCTGCATTATTTTTCTCGATAAACGGATGACCGATAAAGAATGCAAAAAAGAAGCCCATGGCCAAGGCAAGCGGAGGAGTGACATAGGGCGTAAGGCAGGCAATAAAGAACAGAAAAAACAACACTCTGCGCAGTGCTGTGGCTTTATCAAAATATTGAATCATAATAATATCCGAAAGTGAAACAGTTCACTGACAAAACTACTTCCATATCGCGGCAGATCAAATTATGACAGAGATAATTATTCTTCATCGCGAAATGAAATCAAATCGGATCTTAACCACCGGAAATATATCGACAACTGCCCGCATCACGAATATTTTTTGTGCAATGCGGGCAGTAAGGTTTTTCTGAAATTGCTTTTTAATATGCGATTATTTCAAGGCTCGGTCAATTGATTTCAAAAAATCGGCTTTAGTTCTGCCGCCGATAATTTTTTCTATAATATTGCCCTTCTTATCGATAATAAATGTTGTGGGCACCGCGTTAATACCGCCGAATGCATCTGAAGCAGCCTGGTTGGAAAGAAAATTCAAATAATTTATTCCCTTGGAAGTGCCGAATTCCTTTACTTTTCGTAAGGCCTCGTATTGTGCAGATTTCTCATCTGCCATGCCGATGAAGACAACATCCCTGCCTTTCATCGCGTTTACAACTTCAATAATATCAGGAATTTCCTGACGGCATGGGCCGCACCATGTGCCCCAGAAGTTCAGGAAAACAACCTTATTTTTTGTCAGTGATGAGAAGTTAAAGGTTTTGCCGTCTTCTTCCCAGGAGAAATCGCCGGGTTTATTTGTCTCGCCCTTTTTTACGGCTTTGATGGGAAACACCTTAAAATTGCTTTTGCTTTCGGTTTTTGTGCTGCCCGGTTTTGAATTCATGGCATCTTCGATTGTTTTGATAAACTGGGCCTTTGTTCTTCCGCCAACGATTTTATCAAAGAAATTGCCTTGCTTATCAATAATGAAAGTTGTCGGCACTGCATATATACCACCGAAAGCGTCGGAAGCTTCACGGCTTGAAATAAAGTTAATGTAGTTGATCCCTTTCGCTGTGCCGAATTCCTGAACTTTTTGTATGGCTTCGGCCGGGGTTGTTTTCTCGCCGGCCATACCGATGAAGATAACATCCTTGCCCTTCATTTCCTTCACAGTTTCAATAATGTCAGGTATTTCCTGCCGGCATGGGCCGCACCATGTGCCCCAGAAATTGAGGAACACTACCTTATTTTTAGTAAGTGAAGAGAAACTATAGGTCTTACCATTCTCTTCCCATGTGAAATCACCAGGCTTATCGCCTTCGCCCTTTTTGATTGATTTGATAGTGAGCACTTTGAAGTTGCTTTTATCTTCCGATTGGGCGCCGCAGGACATGATAATAAATCCTGCCAATATCATGGCCAAAATTCCGGCTTTTCTTAACAACATTTTTTCTCCGTTTATTTAATATAACATTATGCAATTTAAGAATGATATAAATTAGGGCAAAAGAACGTTTTCTACAAGTACGAAAAAAAAGCCTCAGGTGTTGCTCTCAATATTTTCTGCTGATTTGATTTGCTTCCCTGTGTTGTTTCCATTGAGCTCGTAGTCTTCTTTCACGGTTTTACTATTCTTTCGGGCATGGCGCGGCACGGCTATAAGGAAGCCGATTGCAATCAGGATCGTCCCGGCCCACACGAGATTCATGAACGGTTTGCTGGTAATTTCGCAAGTGAAGTATTCCACCGGCGCGGGCAGATCCTTTCCTTTTTCTCTGAACATGAATACAGCACGTGACGTGGCGAGGCTTTTTGAGTCATTAAGCCATTGGACGAATGCCATTTCGATATTGGCGTCGAGCACGGGCATCCATATCGGTTCACCCGTGAATGTCTGTTTGTCAAGAAACGAATATAACGTGTCGGATGATGTTTCATTGCCTCTCTGAAGCGAAACAATAACTCCGAAAGGAATTTTATCATCCATGCCCGATACTTCCTCCGAGCTGTGCGCCATGTCGAAATGCTCCATCGTGATTGTGATTGTTGAATCAAGTGGAAGCTGTTCGGCCTGGGTTTTCATCAGGGAAAGAGTCGGTACGTCAAGGCTGGTTTCAATGCTCAGAGGCGAAACGTAAATATCTCCGGTTGGCCTCGTTTTGATACCTGGCTCTAAGAAAGCCTGCCGGCGGCGGTTGTAATCGCTCCTGTATATTACCGGTGAGACAGTCATCTTCGAAGAACCGCTCTGAATATCGATGTTGTATTTATATTTCAGTCTGTCTGAATATTCTTTTTCAATCTGCTCTTTTCCGGTGTAGGTGATATTATAACCCATCGCGCGGACCGGCTTGCCCTGCCTGAGGCGAAGCGTCCTCGTCGTGGAATACGCCCCGCCGGCGAGCACCCCGAGCATAAGCAAAGAAACGCCGATATGGGAAATATACGCGCCGGAGCGGGCTCCATTATTCCGAATCCTTGACAGAAGAAAATCAAAATTCACAGCCAGAGAGAAAATGGAAGAGAAGCAAAGCAATGCATATTCGATTCTCCTCATGCCGAGGGCATATAGAGTGGCTGTGCAAATAAGGGCGATAATCGAGTAAATAATAATTTTGTTGCTAATTGACTTTAAGGGCGTCCTCTTCCAGGCAAGAAAGAAAGAAACGGCGTTAGCAAGCAATATGAGAATTACTATCGGCAGGTTCCAATTAATATAGAACGATGCTGCAACAGTGGCGGGGCTTAAGCCGAAGATATTCTGAAAAATTGGAAGACTCGTGCCGATGAAAATAATCAGAGTTGAGGCAAGCAGCAGTATCGAGCCGAGCGTGAGATAAAATTCCCTTGAAGATGGAGTAAAGTCTGTTTTCTCAGATATTGAGGAAATAGCCTTCAGGTTGAGAAGCAAAGCTACTATCCCGATCAATGCAAAAATGACGAGGAAAAGCAGCAGAAGCGCGTAAACGATCGTGCCGGGCATCCCGAAGGAATGAACGGATATTTCGCCAAGAATCCCGCTGCGCGTCAGGAAAGTGGCATAAATAACAAGCAGAAATGATAACACGGCAAGGACAAAATTTGTCTTGATAAGTCCGCCTGTTTTCTTTTGCACGAGAAAAGTATGTACGAGCGCAACGGAAACCAGCCAGGGAAGCAGCGAGGAATTTTCAACGGGGTCCCAGCCCCAGAAACCGCCCCAGCCGAGAGTTTCGTATGCCCAGAAGCCTCCGAGCATAATGCCGAATCCCAAAATCGAGGAAGCAATGAGGGTGAAGGGCATCGCGACTTCTATCCATTTTTTGTATTCTTTCTTGATGAGGCCGGCCAGCGCGAACACGTATGGAACGCACATCGCCCCGTAACCGATAAAGAGAATGGGCGGATGAATCATGTTCCAATAGTTCTGAAGAATGGGATTGAGCCCGTGCCCGTTCGTGGGGGCGATGCCGGGCTGAGCTTCAGGGAATTTATCCCAGATTGACTCGAACGGGCCTTTTGCAATAAGCATCAGGCACAAAAAAAGCATAATAAATGAGAAGAGGCCCATGGTGAGCTCTTCATAATCAAATTTTTTGGCATATGATCGGAGGAAAAGCCCCGTGACAGCCACGACAAGGGCCCAGAGCAAAAATGATCCTTCCTGCCCGGCAAAAAAAGTGGTAAGGAGCAGATAAAGAGGCAACTCATTTGAGGAGTATTCCCAGATGTAAGCGTAGCTGTAGTTATGGGCAAGTATGTTCACCATCAGAAAGACTGAGGCCGTGCCCAGGAGGAGTGCTGAAGCCGAGTATGACCAACCTGCGATTTTCTTCGGAAGTGCCTTGTTTTTCCAATAAGAAGCGAAAAAAAGAAGCGTGGATATGACTGATAGAGCAGAAGCAGAAATGATAAGTATTTTTCCGAACATGATACTCCGCCGAATATTTGTGTCACTATTGCCTGTTCATTTCACCTTCGTACTTCGAAGGGCATTTGGTAAGAATTTCGGTAGCCTTAAATACCTCACCCGAAAATTTCCCTTTGATGACGACCATTGGAGCTATGTCGAAATTATTGGGTTTGGCTCCAATGAACTCGACCGTAGCCTTGTTGTCCTTATCATCCTGCATCTCGAACCGCAGAATATTGCCTGCCGCGTCATAATGCATCATGTTGTTCTTCAGTGGTTCCCCGATGATTTGGACCGTCTCGCTCGATTTCCTCGCGGAACTGAAATCAGAATAATCAACCTTGGAGGAGTCGAGTGAGAAAAGAGCAAGCACAACGAAGACCAAGGCAATTGCTACTCCGATTATATACTTATTTTTCAAATCAATTTCCTCTATATTGATGCATAGTAATATAGCGAATCAAATATACAATTATTTTAAACATCACAAATTAACATCGTCATTGTCTGCAAAAAGATGTTTTTCCACCTTTTTCAGGCCGGAATCTATCCTGGAAATGTAGAATGCGATGCCGAGCCAAATAATCAGGGATATGATTATCGTTATATAGATTGAGTTCTGCTCAAGAAATTCATTCATGTTAACCTCGCTCCATCGAATGTTTCTTTGATTCGTTTGATATGATTTTTACTCTTATGCTTAGGTTCAAAACAACAAAGAAGAGTACTGTGAAAGTCATCATGGAGAGCCCGAACCCGAGCAGCAAAGACGAGTCGAGCATGCTGCTGCCGCCGAAAGCCAGAACGGGGCCGGCAGTGTTCTC
>CAZIHB010000088.1:0-7764 GCA_964538535.1 uncultured Hyphomicrobiales bacterium
GGATAGGTCTTGATCACGAGCCGAAGGCTGCCGTTGTTGTCCGTCACGTTGTATTCCCTGATTCCGTTCGGCTTGACGACGATTGTACCGGCCCTGTATTCCACTGCGTACATATAGACATTTCTGACGGAATCACCGAATGGCACAACTGAGTATTGGCGGCCGTGATAAACGGCTTTAATCTCACCGCCGGCACCGAGCAGGTTATAAATCCACGCGTGCTGCTCGCCCGCGCAGCCATCACCCGCGGGAGAATAGTAAAGGCGTTTTTGCTCGCGCCCGCCAAGGGGCGAGTAGCGATAGACCCAATCGTAGTGGTTTTCACATGGACCGTCCTGCGGGGTGCACACACTCCCATTTTGGCATTCCGGAGCTGTATTCTTATAGTAATCTGTAAGCTGTTTTAACCGGCCTCCCGCAGTATAGGTGTATTTTTGATATACTGATGACATAAAGTTCTCACTGCGTTCAATCATGCGCCCGCTGTTGTCATAAGTAAAGCCCGCACTATGCATACCTTGAATAATACTACCCAACCTGTAGTTCCCATCCAAAGTGCCGTCGAGCCTTCAATTAGTAAAAAAAGTAATAAAAATTCTCTCTGCTGAAGTGCAGCAGCTGATGAAAGTGCATGAAAAATACTTTTGGGAACAGCAGCCTTCTATTCCTTGCTGTGCCTGATTGGCACGGAGAAGGCGAAGGTTGACCCCTTGCCGAGCGCGCTCTTCACCCACACGCGCCCCTCGTGCGCTTCGATCAGCTTTTTCACTATCCAGAGCCCCAGCCCCGTCGAGCTCTCGCCGCCGGTTGGCTGCGCGCTAAGGCGCGCCCCCCTCTGGAATGCATTTTTCACATCTTCCTCCGACAGGCCAAGGCCGTTGTCGCTGACTTCGACAACGATATTCGTGTGGTCCTTGAATGCTTTCACCCTGACTGTGCCGCCCGAAAGAGTGAATTTAATAGCGTTGGAGATCAAATTGTCAACCACTTCGTCTATTTTCTGCGCGTCGAGTTCGATGGATGGCAGCCCCGATGGAATTTCGCTGAACATGGTGATGTTCTTGTTTTTCGAAGCGATGGTGTTGCGCTGGATGGCGTCATCGATGATGAGCCCGATGTTTGATTCTTCGATATTCATGCGCATGGATCCGCCCTCGAGAGCGAGAATTTTTGATACTTCGTGTGATAGCGAAACGATCTTGATGGTGGTTTGGGCTATGTCGTCGATGATTTCCTGCTGCTCGCTGGCCGTCAGGTCGTAGGAGCGCAGCAGTTCCACGAGGCTTTTGATAAGGGCGATCGGGTTCTTAATGTCGTGAATGATCAGCGCGAACAGCTCGTCTTTTTGCTTCTGCAGCTCTTCGAGTTCTTCTTTTTTGGAAGAAAGGAGCGCGAGCTGATTCTCAAGGTCGCGGTTGCGCTTTCCGATTTCGGATGAACGGGCCTGCATGGCGTCAATCTGGCCCCTCAGCGCTGCCAGTTCCGCCTTCAGATTGCCGTTTTCGGCGAGCAAATTCTTGATCTCGTCATTCGTTTTGTCAGCCTGATTAGCC
The DNA here is from genome assembly GCA_964538535.1 of uncultured Hyphomicrobiales bacterium. Taxonomy (GTDB): domain Bacteria; phylum Bacteroidota; class Ignavibacteria; order Kapaibacteriales; family UBA2268; genus CAZIHB01. The sequence goes on from CAZIHB010000088.1 coordinate 1,554, forward strand.
ATCTTTTTTCCCTTTATATTTTTAAGCACGTTTTCACTTCGCTTTATTCTCGGAAGGAGAAGCAAAATTGTTGCCATAATTCCCAGGATCAAGCCTCCGGCAGAAAATAAGGATATTTCGACAATGCCCGGCCCCGCGCCTGACGCCCGGCCTGCCGGCTGCCCGGTGCGCCCCTTTTCGCGTGCGAGCAATGCCTCGAGGCTGTCCGCTCGGCTCTTGAGCATTGCCTCGTTGTTGTCCACGCTGAATTTCAGCCTGACGGGCACGGCGTTCCACTTACCTTTCAGGTCGAACGCGCCCGCAATGAATTCATAATTCCCTTCGGGCAGGTTTTTATAGCTGGCCTCGGGCAGCCCCGTCACAGAGATTGATGAATCAGTGGCAATCTTGAGAGCGATCCTGTAAAAAAAAGCTCCAGCCTCCGGATCCTGGCCGATGCTGGCGCGATAGCCGATCGTTACGGAATCGGTGCTCTTCAGCACGAGCCTCTCGGAGGGATTCTTAACCTTCCCGTTAACCTTTACCACCGCTATCCTTACTTCGGGACGCGCCTTGGAAGCGCCCTCAGGCCCGGGCGAGGAAATTCCCGCCACGCTTGCAGCGGCGAACACCTGCAGCAGGCACATTATTCGAATAATTACTAAGTATCTTTTTGCCACTCTCAACTTGTTCCGGATTTTTTAATCAAATATCTCTAACTATCGGCTCAACACCTCAGCAATATAGAAAAATTATGCTTTTTTTTCTTTCTTTTTTGAAGAATAATGATTCTATATTGGATTAACTGAGTATTTTTGACGTGTGTTATTGAAAAATACATGGTTTATTCCATAATAAGGGACATAAATATGGATTCGGTAAAACAAATCTGGCAAATGGTCGGGCTCCGCTATAAATCTCATCCCTGGCACGGGGTTTACATCGGCGAGGATGCGCCCGACATTGTTACGTCTTATATTGAGGTTACGCCCACCGACACCGTGAAATATGAAGCCGACAAGGCCACGGGCTTCCTGAAAGTGGACAGGCCCCAGAAATACTCGAACTTCTTCCCGGCGCTCTACGGCTTCGTGCCGCAGACTTTCTGCGGGGAGCTCGTGGCTGAATACTGCAACCTGAAAACCGGCCGCGACGACATAGACGGGGATGGCGACCCCATAGATATTTGCGTTCTGACCGAGAAAAACATAACTCACGGCGACATACTCGTTCAGGCTGTGCCGATCGGCGGGTTCAGGATGATAGACGGCGGCGAGGCAGACGATAAGATCATTGCCAAGCTGAAGGAGGATGAGGTTTACGCCCGGTGGCAGGACATATCCGACGTGCCGGAAACCATGATCTCGCGGTTGAAGCACTATTTCCTGACATACAAGGACATGCCGGGCGACGAATCGCCGCGCTGCCAGATCACGGACATCTACGGCAAGGAAGAAGCACAGGAAGTGATACGCCGGGCCAGGAAGGACTATATGAGCACTTTCGGAAAGCTCGAGCAGAGGCTTTCGGTGGCCGTGATGGAGGCGTTCGACCTTGGGAAAACCCTTCACCCGAGAAAGAAATAGGGGCACGGCAGAATGAGCTGATTGCAATAAAAAATAGCTGATTTTTTTATAAATTGCAATTTCTGATTGTTCAAATTGGAATATTCCCTTCGGGCAATTTTCCATTGACGTTGGAAATAAATGTGATTTTTTTTGATAAATTTTTAGCAGAGTTATTGAATGATAGTTAAAGAATTGCTCGAACCCCGCTCGATTGTTGTTGTCGGTGGCTCGGATGATATCGAAAAGCCGGGCGGCAGAATTCTAAAGAATCTTATTGACGGAAATTTCAAAGGAAAGCTCAGCGTCGTCAACCCGAAGAACGACATCATTCAGGGCATTCCCTGCCAGCATGACGTCAGCGAAATCGATCAGACTGACCTTGCCATAATAGCTATTTCGGCAAAGTTCGCGAATGAAACAGTTAAAACGCTTATCCGCGATAAGGGCACGAAGGCATTTATCATTATTTCCGCGGGTTTCGGTGAACTCGGGCCCGAGGGCAAGGCGCAGGAAAAAGAGCTTGTCAGAATAATGAATGAAGCCGGCGCCTCGATGATCGGGCCTAACTGCATGGGTGTGCTCACACCGACTTATCACGGCACTTTCGGCGGGCCGATACCAAAGCTCGATAAGAAGGGAGTGGATTTCGTCTCGGGCTCGGGCTCCACGTGCTGCTTCATTCTTGAAACTGCCATTCCGCGCGGCATGACTTTCTCGAGCAGCCTTTCCGTCGGCAACAGCGCCCAGATAGGCGTTGAAGAAATTCTTGAATACTGGGACGAATCGTTCGATCCGGAGACCAGCTCGAGGGTGAAGATGCTTTATCTCGAGAACGTGCACAAGCCTGAGATGCTGCTCCGCCACGCGTCTTCCTTGATCTCGAAGGGCTGCAGGATCGTGGCTCTCAAGTCGGGCACAACCGAGGCCGGATCCCGCGCGGCATCGTCGCACACCGGCGCTCTCGCCGGCTCGGATACTTCGGTGGACGCTCTCTTCCGCAAGGCCGGCATAGTCAGGGTTTACTCGAGAGAAGAACTCGTGAACACCGCGTCCGTCCTTTTCTACAAGGAACTGATGGGCAACAGGCTCGCCGTGATCACTCACGCCGGCGGCCCCGGCGTCATGATCACCGACGCGCTCACGAAGCACGGGATGGCCGTGCCGAACATCTCGGGCCCGGCAGCTGATGAATTGCTCACCAAGCTCTTCTTCGGCTCATCGGTATCCAACCCGATTGATTTCCTTGCAACGGGCACGCCGGAGCATCTTGGCACCATACTCGACTACGTGGATGAGAAATTTGACGACATCGACGGTTCGGTTGTTATTTTCGGCACTCCGGGCCTCTTCGACGTCACCCCGGCTTATGATATGCTTCACGAGAAGATGAATACGTGCAGGAAGCCGATTTTCCCCGTGCTGCCCTCGATTGTGGTGGCCAAGGATGCCGTAGAGCACTTCCAGGGCCTCGGCAGGATAAGCTTCCCGGACGAGGTATCGCTCGCCGAAGCTCTCGCGAATGTTTACAACACTTCGAAGCCATGCCTCAACGTGGAAATGCCGGCCGTTGACGCGGCAGCGATCAGAAAAGTGATCGACGGCTCGGAGAATGGCTACCTCGCGCCCGAGAAAGTGCAGGCACTGCTCGATGCCGCCGGCATAGAGAGGGCGAAAGAATTCACAGCGGCCACCGAGGCCGAGGCCCGCAAGTTCGCCGGCGAGGTGGGCTTCCCGCTCGTGATGAAGGTTGTCGGACCGCTGCACAAGACTGACGTGGGCGGTGTGAAGCTGAACATAAAGACGGAAGAGGAAGTAGCTGCAACATACGAGCACATGATGAAGATCGATGGTGCCGTGGGTGTGCTCTTGCAGCCGATGCTCAGGGGAACCGAGGTCTTCGTCGGCGCGAAGAAGGAGCCTGAATATGGCCACCTGATCCTTTGCGGGCTCGGGGGCATTTTCATCGAGGCCCTGAAGGATGTGGCGAGCGGACTTTGCCCGATCTCGACTGACACTGCTCTCAGGATGATTCGGTCTCTGCGCTCCTACAAGATAATTCAGGGTGTGCGCGGCCAGGAAGGAGTGAACGAGCAGAAGTTCGCCGAGGTAATCAACAGGCTTTCCGCGCTTCTCAGTGCTGCTCCCGAGATTGCCGAGATGGACATCAACCCGCTGCTCGGAAGGGCTGACGGGCTTACCGCAGTTGACGCGAGAATCAGAATTGAGAAATAACAAGTTAATCTTGTGATAAATAAAAGAGGGCGGGTTGATCCCGCCCTTTCTATATCAGATAATAATCTTCCACCCTATTTCGCCACTATCACCGGCACGTTGATGCTGCTGCCCGCCAGCGTCACCCTGATCAGGTAAACGCCGTTCGGCACGGAGCTGCAGTCCCATCTGAGAAGGCCGCTGCCGCCATCTCCCGGCTCGATCTTTATCTTCTCTATGTTTACTTTTTCCCCGTAAATGTTATATACATTAATGGACGCGGCTCCCGAGTCGTACCTCGGATCCCAGTAAATCTTAGCGGAAACCCGGCTCGTTGCAGGGATCGGGCATGGGTTCGCGGCGTATAAATAAATCGAGTTGGACTCGACGCCTTCATCCTGCAATTCTTCAACGGCGGTCTGCGTCTGGCTGACAGCGCCGAAGCACAGGCTGAAATCTGTTGCCTCGTGGTATTCCATGGAATTGCCCGTGGACGAGGTTATCCCGATGTATCCGCTCGTGCCGCCGAGATATTTCTCAAGATCAAAATCTTTGATGAATATGCTCGCGCCGGGGCTGTCATTATTATCAAAACTTACAGTCAGAGTGCCGGCTGTCTTGTCATATTTAACCTTAGCAACATGATGCGAATAATCCGCCCGCAGGCTGCCCGGTATCTTCAGGGTGCCGAGACAGTCGGCCGTGCCATGGTTGTTGTTTATTTTGCCCCGCGAGGCAAATACGGCGGCGTGGTCGCAGGCCGGGTCATTTCTTTCATTGTTCGTAAATGAATCGAATTCGACAGCCACGGCTCCTTCGGCTCCGTTGTACCCCATGCCGCCGCCGGGTTCGTCGGGGGTGCCCGGGCGCTCGCGCGAGATCACGAGAGCGAGCCCGTCTGCCCCGGGAGACGTGGAGTCATCGCCGATGCTGTTGTTAAAGCCGCCAAACATCCTGAATCCGAACCTGCATTCGAATGATTTATCGAATGATAAAGGCTTGTCGCGAAACACTCCGCCGGCGCGGAACGACTTATTCGGCGTCAGGCGGACGGAATTGCCGTTGAAAGCGGCATCGCCGGAGAGAGTGAGGCCGGTGGTGTCGCTGAAGTCGAGATACTCGAAGCCGTCGCGGCCGCAGAAATTGTCATCGAGGCCGAAGTAGTAGAATTTTTGATCGGCAGTATAGAAAACGCCGCTTTGGTCATCTATCATCTTGAAGCCGATGATGTATCTGACGGGCGCGCGGAATTTCCCCCAGGTCTTGCCCCCATTTGATGTCAGCAGCAGGCAGTCGCCGTTGGCCACGTATATCTTATTCACGCTTTTGAAAACGGGATTTGTGCACACGTAAAGTGAATCAATTATTCTGTCAGCCTTTAGATCATAGTTGAACGTCCCGATATTCCTCCAGTTTTTCCCGCAATTGTCGCTCCTTCGCAATATTAAAGAATCTCCTTTTATTGATTTCCCGATGACTGCAAACAAGGTATCTTGGTTCATCGTGGATTTCGACGGGAAAAAAGTAAGAAGTGTTTGTTGGAACCAATAATTTACGTTAGTATTATCCAAGTCATTATCAACTTTATACCATTGCCAAGTGTTTATGCTGTCAACCGTTCTCGAATAATACAAATAGGGCTTGTTTTCATAATATTTTGCTGCTCGAATTCCTATTGAATTGTTATCTTGCATAGGCAATAACGAATGTATTAATCCAGAATATTCAGAATCGATATATTTGGAATTTACCTTTCCCGCCATTTTCCAAGTTCTTCCGGTATCTATTGATTTGAATATGCAGAATTGCTGCACAAAATCCTTTTCATTGTATTTACCGGCAAGTAAAATAATATCATCGTTCGGGGCTATGCAAAAATCACTATAATAGTACGGAAAAATTTGCTCATGTAGAGAATTTTTTTTGTTATCTATTATTATTTCAAAATTATTCCGTTTGTATGTTACGATAGTATCGGGTTGATATACAAAAAGCAGGCCTTTTCGAACGATAAATTTTTTCCCACTTATATTAAATGCATCTAATATTACCTTATGTTTTCCGGTTAGTATATCAACAGCCACAATCTCATTTTTTGAACTAAATACAATTGTCGAATCGTCCCATATTTCAAAAATATGTTCATAAGGCAGTTCTCCATGTTTTCCGATTGATAAACCAGAACGCATAATTGATGGAACAATATTTCCTTTATAATCAATCTGCCGAAAGACTTCAAATTCACGCTCATAGTCGTATTTTGCGAGCAGCGTGGAGAGGCTGAGGAAAAAAACGGCAACAAAAAAGCAGTAAAAAGCATTCTTCATGATATTTCTCCCTTTTTATTCTATACTATCCTGTTTCACTATCAATTGCACAACATTTCAATTCCCGCCACTTTACATTTTATAATGACAGTTGAGCAGGCAAAAAGTTACACCCGTTTTTGAAAA
>CAZIHB010000089.1:0-7749 GCA_964538535.1 uncultured Hyphomicrobiales bacterium
GGTCAGCGCGCCCGACGGCGTGCAGGTAGGCTACATTGACGACGAACTGCTCGTCATGTACATCGGCCCGGTCGGCAACCTTTCGCTTACGGATACGGCGGATGTGCCGCTGAACGTGCTCGGCGGGTATCTTGCGCAATCTGATGGAAGCGACGCGGAGGCGGAGTTATTCTTTAACCGCGCGCTTGCCAAAAGCGACACAATGAGAGATTTACCCCTTGAAATTGCCAATTATTGCTTCAAGAATAAGAATTACAAATATATAAACCGCATACTCGAAGAAAACTATATCAAGTATCCCGGGGATTACAGGTATCCACTGACCCTTTCTTACAGCTACTCGTTCCAGGGCAACTACGGCAAGGCGCTGGATTACGTGAGCAAGGCACTCGAGTTGGACACTCTGAACGTGAGCGCCTATATACACAAAGGTTATCTATACGATAAATTAAATGATTACGATAATTGCTTCAAGGCCTATGACAAAGCTTTGGAAATAGAACCGTCCAATCCTCAGGTAAATAATAACTACGCTTATTCTCTTGCTCAGACTGAAAAGAACCTGAGCAAGGCAAAGCAGATGAGCCTGATGGCCATCCAGACGGACACGAGTAATGCCTCATACATGGATACTTATGCCTGGGTCAATTATAAGCTGGGAGACAACGAGACAGCGCTTCTTTATCTTCAGAAAGCACTGGCGCTTGACTCAACTAACCCCGAAGTGTACGAGCATCTTGGAGAGCTGTACCTTACCATGAACGAGAAGGAAAAGGCATTGAAATCATTTCTTAAAGCTTTGGAACTTGATGCCGATAATATTAACGTGAAAAACAGAATAGAAAAATTGAAGAATAAATAGAGGAATACGGCATGCCTGTAATAATAGGTACAATAGTCGTTTTTGTCTGCGTTTTCGGCGGCTTTCTGATGGCTTCGGAATTCAATACAAGTGCATTCGCATTCTTTCTTCATCCTCAAGAGTATATTATTATTGTTGGTGCTGCTGTCGGTTCGATGCTGATTGCCAATTCCTCGCTGATGAACAAAAGAATTATCAGCGGAATCATGGGCACATTGAAGGGGCCAAAAGTTAACAAGGCGGCATATCTTGACTTGCTGAAGCTGCTTTACGAGCTTTTCCAATTTGCTAAGCGCGAGGGCCTTATCGCCTTGGAGCAGCACGTCGAGACGCCTGAATCAAGCTCAATAATATCCAAGTATCCGACCTTTCTTGCCAATCACCACGCAGTTGATTTTCTCTGCGACACACTGAAGGTTGTGCTGAGCGGCGGTGTGCCGGCTCACGATCTCGAGGAGCTGATGGATATTGATCTTGAGACGCTGCATGAGGACGAGAATGCGCCGCCTGCAGCATTGAACGTGGTCGGAGATGCTTTTCCCGGCCTCGGTATCGTGGCTGCCGTGCTTGGCATTATCGTCACCATGAGATCGATTAGCGAGGGGGCCGAGACAGTTGGCGCAAAAGTTGGCGGTGCGCTTGTTGGCACTTTCCTCGGTGTGCTTATTGCTTATGGATTTGTCGGGCCGCTTGCACGCAATATGCAGGCGATTGTTGATAAAGATGGCAAGTATATGGCCTGCATCAAGGCCTCGCTTTTATCCTTCGCTAAGGGTGCTCCTGCAGCTGTAGCCATTGAATATGGCAGAAGGTCCATCGATCCTGAAAACAGGCCTTCGTTCAAAGAAACCGAAGAAGCAGTCAAGAAAGGTTAAACATAGGCAAAATTAATGGCAAGCGACGATTCACAGGAACAAGGCAGTCATAAAGAACAGCCGATAATTATAAAAAAAGTAAAAAAAGGCGGTCATGCCGGCGGCCATGGCGGAGCTTGGAAAGTTGCCTATGCCGACTTCGTCACGGCAATGATGGCCTTCTTTATTGTGATGTGGATACTCGGGCAGAGCGAGAAAGTGAAGCAGAACGTCTCCGCCTATTTCAAGGAGCCCGGAGCATTCAATTTTGTTACGGGAAAGCGTGCCGTTCCGATTGACCTCGGTCTTACTCCGGAACCCGGCACCGGGAAGGACGGTGAGGGCGGAAAAGCAGCCATAATAAAATTCGACAAGGAGACAACGGACACATTATACTCAAAGCTTATTCAAAAGGCTACAAAAGACAGCGCTATGGCAGCCGACAGAGTGGCAAAAACCGGCGAACAAATCAAGCGGCAACTCAATGATATCCTGGCGCAAAAGCCCGAATTTGAAAAAATTCTGTCCTCAATAAAAATTGAAATTACAAAGGAAGGCTTGAGAATTGAATTAATTGAATCAAGCGAATCACTGTTTTTTGAGGTTGGCTCTGCCAGATTGAAGAAAGAAGCAAAAGTCGTTCTGCAATCCCTTGCCAGGGAAATAGGCACGCTGCCAAACAAAGTTGAAATAGAAGGCCACACTGACAGCCGCGGATATGGTTCAAAAAACGGATACACGAACTGGGAGCTTTCCGCCGACAGGGCTAACACTGCCAGAAGGACAATGGAATCCGGCGGGCTCTGGGAAGGGCAGGTTGTAAAAGTGACGGGATATGCCGATAAGCGGCTGAGAAATCCCGATAATCCATTCGACGTTACGAACAGAAGGGTAAGTATTCTGATTAAACAAATTTCGTCTGATCAATTCTTACCAAAAACAGGGAGCAAATAAAGAAAATGTCTCAGAAATTGTCTTTTCTAATAGCCGACGATGAATCCGGCCTCCTGATCACTCTGCGTAAGCTTATCGGCAAGGCTTTTCCCTCTGCAGAGATTTACACGGCCAATGACGGTGTGGAAGCCTTTGACATTATAGAAAAGAAGCATCCGGCAATCGTGCTGAGCGATTTATCCATGCCGAACATGGATGGAATGCAGCTTTTGATCAAAACAAGATCCATCGATATTTACAAAGATATTTTCTTTATCATCGTTACTGCCCACACGGATTTCCAAAGCAGAGTTCAGGCACTCGAGAAGGGGGCCGACGACTTCCTTACGAAACCTATTTCAAGCGATTTTCTTCAGGCAAGGCTTAAGTCGGCCATGAGAATCGTCAACCTGCAGAATCAGTTCAAAGAAGAAAATCAGCTGCTGGTCGAGCTTGCCGAAGAGCTCGAGAAATATATCCAGGATGTGACAAAACTTTCCGTCAGGTTCATGGAAGCAAGGATACCGGCTTCTTATGAGGTGTTGAAAAAAGTGGCTGATGCCGCGACCTGGATAGCAAAGCAATTCAAGGATTTTGACGAACATGAACTGCGCGACATCGAAATAGCCTCCTATTTGTCCCAATCAGGCAGAATCTTCCTGCCCGACAAGCTGCTCAACCAACCTGTGCTGATAGACGGCGTACCGTCCGATCCTTTGATGTATCAAGTGCCGGTGGCAGCAAGAGACATTGTTTCCGGAGTAAGGAGATTCTCTTTTGTTTCCGAAGTGCTCTATCACATTTACGAGAATTTTGATGGCAGTGGTTTTCCCGGCCGTCTGAAGTCCTGGCAGATACCTATCGGTTCAAGAATAATTCGCGCTGTGCTGGATTTCTATGAATTGAAGAAAACCTCAAAGGAATCATCGGCGCACGTGCTCGAAAAAATAAGAGCAAATGCTAACAAATTCTATGACCACAGGGTTGTGGTTTATCTGGAGCAATTTGTCCTCTCGATTGACAAAGACGCAGCAGACCCGAACGAAAAGGCGCTGCTCCTCAGCGATCTGGCAGACGGCATGGTTCTTGCCCGGGATATTATCACTCAAAACGGGCTCAAACTTGTGCCCGCCGGCGCAACTTTAAGAGAGCAGAGCATACAAAAGATTATTTCGCATAATACGAGCGATCCGATACTCGGGCATATATATGTAAAAAATTCTTGAATGGGATGATAAGCACTGATCTTATGGTGTCAATCCCATAATTAAAAGCCGGCATGAGGCGTAAGAGAACGGGCCTGCCGGAAAATTCAGCTATGCCCGCAACGATCTGGCATGGAGCATGAGAGGCAGCTCCGGCATTTGATAATTTCAAAAAGCAGATGCAGGAGCAATACTCGTAAAATTCATCGGAAATCAAACCCCATTCCAACAAAAACCACACCAAAATAGATTAAAATGCGCCATTTTTATCAAAAGAGTAAATAAGCTAAGTAGTTGATAGATTTATATGCCCATATTCTTTGACAGGTCTTCTTAATTTATTAAATTAGCAGAAAGATCATTGATATTGTTCACTATTATTTGTTGTTTCTATGTACAAGATTACAAGCCACCCAATACTTGACATCCCATCAGGTGATAAAGTAAGTTTTTCTTTTAATGGCCGGATGATCGAGGGCGAGAAAGGCAGAACCATTGCCGCCGCCCTGCATCAGCACGGCTATCCGGTGCACAGCCACAGCCTGCGTAACCGCGAAAGAAGTCTCGAGTGCGGCATCGGCAAGTGCGGTGCCTGCGAGATGCTCGTTGACGGAGAAATCCGCAGAATTTGTATTACTAAAGTTGATAATATTTCTGAGGTTCGTGAGATACCAAAAAATTATACTCCTTCATTGAAATCATACACCCGAAACGGCGGATTGAAAGTTTATAAAACCACGGTTGCAATCATCGGAGCGGGCCCCTCAGGCCTTGCCGCCAGGGAAGAATTGAACCGATTCAATATCGATAATATCGTAATCGATAACAATGACAAAATCGGCGGGCAATTCCTGATGCAGACCCATCAGTTCTTCTTCTTCGAGAAGGAAAAAAAGTTTGGCGGGATGAGAGGATTTGATATTGCCGGAACACTTGCCGGAGAGAATCACGACGGGATCTTTCTGAACTCGACGGTTTGGGACATCATGGACGGCAAGAGGCTTGCCGTGAAGAACATAGTAACAGATGAGATTTATTATATTGACGCGGAAGTGCTTATTATCGCCACCGGGGCAATCCCCTTCATGCCGGCCTTCGAGAATGACGACTTGCCGGGCGTTTATACAGCCGCCGTCGTGCAGAAGATGATGAACAATGAGTTCACGCTTCTTGGCAAGAACATTCTTACTGTCGGCGCGGGCAATATCGGATATCTTACCTCCTATCAGCTGATGCAGGCCGGCGCGAAAGTGAAAGCCATCATTGAAGCCATGCCGAACGAGGGCGGGTTCCCCGTTCAGGCAAACAGGGTGAGAAGATTAGGCATACCGGTCATGCTTTCGCACACTCTCGTCAAGGCAATACCTAACGAGAACAGGGATGGAATCATCGGCGCTGTCATTGCCGAATGCAAAAACTTCAAACCTGTTCCGGGCACCGAGCAGGCAATTTACGGAATTGATGCAATCAACATCTGCACGGGCCTGGTGCCTGACGATCAGCTATTCATCAAGGGCAAAGAGATTTTCCACCGCAGCTGCTACGGCATTGGCGACGCGCTCAGGATCGGAGAAGGGACAAGTGCCGTTCTCCGTGGCAAGCAAGTGGCTTACGAAGTAATGGACGAGCTTGGCTCACGCTTCAACTATACTGACTATCTCTCAATTTCTAAAGAATACATCGATTCGCAGCAGCACCCCGTGAAAGTGATAGAAAAGCCTTTCACTCCGGATGAAAACCGCATGGAGAAGCCGTTTGTCATCATCGACTGCCTCTATGGATTTGCCTGCAATCCCTGTCAGTTTGCCTGCAAGCACGGTGCGATTACAAAAAATTCGTCAAGCACCGTTCCACAAATTGACTACAGCAAGTGCATAGGCTGCATGGACTGCGTTTGGCAATGCCCCGGGCTCGCCATTTTCGGCTATTCTATTTCCAAGGATACGCTTTTCCTGCCGATAGAATATTCCGCTGAAGAGAAGTCCGCTGTCTATCTTGTTGATAACAATGGAAAGAAGCTTGGCGAGGGAACAATTGAAAAAATACTTGTCAAACCGAACAAAACGAATATTGCCAGGGTAAAAGCCGTCGATATACACGGTGCGGCCCTCATGAACGTCCGCGGTTTCATTCTGAAGGAGAACTACCCTGCCCCGCTGGAATTCAAGGGCAACGGCGACTCAACCGATTCAGAGAAATACGTGTGCCATTGCGACGATGTCAGGCTTGAAGAGATATTGGATGTTATCGGTGACAGGAAATTTATTTCCGTTGACGAGATCAAGCACACTACCAGGCTTGGAATGGGTGCCTGCCGCGGCAAGCGCTGCATTAAGCGGCTGAAACAAACCCTTGCCGGCAGTGGAATAACAATAACAGGGGAAGCCACACCGCGCGGCCCGATGTCGAACCAGATTTCACTCGGCGAGCTCTATCCCCAGGGCAAACACGAGAATATCATCGTCAATGCATCGCGGAACGGAAAGAAGATCAAGGTTGACGCGATGATAGCCGGCGGCGGCATGGGAGGCAGTTCGCTGTTCAGATACTTATCAGAGGAAGGCAAAAATCCTTTATTGATCAATTTCGAGCGCGGGTCTTCCTGGAGGAACATCGCCGGCGGCCGTCCGGCATTCAGTCTGCCCGAGATTGCCGACATAGCGCGCAATAACCACGAAATTTTCAAGAGCCTGCAAAAAATTAAAGATATTAACTACAGGCCGATCAACTACATCACTTTTGCTCACGACGAGAAAATGTATGAATCACTCGAAGAATCGATGAGCTGGTCTGATGCATACATGGTCGAACCAAAGGATTTCAAGAAGGAAATATCTCCTTACTTCAACACTAAACTGAACACTTATCTGGCCGCGCTTGTCACACGCGACTGCTGGCAGGCCACTCCCGGAAAAGTCATAGATCTTGTAAGGCGTATCGGCATCGAGAATGGCGGAACAATATGGGAAGACTGCAAAATTGTTGATGTGAGGAAAGAGAACGACACATACTTTGCTCTCGTCCAAAACCACAATAATGAATTCGTTGAAGTCGAGACACCGCACTTTGTAAATGCTCTTGGCGCCGGTGGAAACGAATTTGCAAGGCTGGCAGGAATTGACACAGGCCTTTATCCAATTAAACACCAGGCATTCATCACGCGCCGACTCCCGATGCTAGGTGTTGACGGGGCTCCGCTTGGAATGTTGATTGACCGCAGAAATTACAAGGGATTCAATGCAGTTTACGGTCAGCAGCTTGGCGAAACGGGACAGATCATCGGTTGCGCCTCGCCTGCAGTAGAACCTCAGGAAGCCGGCAAGAATCTTAAAGTCAACTCCAAGAGTTTTCTTGAAATCTCTGCCGAGCTGTTTGTCGATTGGATTCCTGAGCTCAGTTCGGTCGGGTTCCAGGCAATCTGGGCAGGCTACTACACCGAGCCAAGAATGTATATCGATCCCGGAAAGGGACTCTTCCTTGGTTTGCGCGGGCATGGATTCATGCTCAGCCAGTATCTGGCAAAGATGTACGTGGACAGCTTGTGCGGCAAGCCCGTTCCGGATTACTTCAAGCGGCTGCGCGTTGAAGGTGACGGATTGCTCGAAAATGCTTTCAAATAATGGAAATGCAAAGGCCGGTTCTTCCGGCCTTTTTTATTTTTTTAGCAGCCCGATATTAATTCTTAAATTTGTTGACGTATTGGATACTCAAATATATGAGATTGTAAAAAAATGAGCAATATGAATATAGGAAACATCAGGCACGATTACACAAAGTTCAAGCTCGACGAAAAATCAATTCAGAAGGATCCATTTGATCAATTTGAAATTTGGTTCAGTGAAGCACTGAAAGGCGATTTTGTCGATCCGAATGCCGTTGTTGTTTCCACATCGAC
>CAZIHB010000090.1:0-5592 GCA_964538535.1 uncultured Hyphomicrobiales bacterium
CATCTCCGCGGAGGCGGAGATTCATAAGTGCTTGTAAATCAATAGATTCCCGCTTTCGCGGGAATGACGGGTCAGGACTTGATTGCCATTATTGGTACTTTTCACACAGGCTGTTTCGCGGGAATGACGGGTCAGGACTTGATTGCCAAAAAAACAGTTCATCTCCCCGGACTTACTCCTTTGAATGCCGTGCGATGCCAAACTTGCCATAGTATTATAAAATTATAATATATAAACGGATATTTTCCCGAAATATGTATATATTGCTATTTGGAATGAAGAGGAATAATACAAACTTTGTTTTCATTGGGGGAGTAAAATGAAGACTTACCTGAAAATTTGTGCTTTAATCATGTTTTCTGCTTCGGCCGGGCTTTACGCCCAGAGCGCTAAAGTCTCGACCTATCTGAAGATGGTGGCCCAGGGAAAAATGATCGAAGTGAAATCAAAGCTTCCCGACCTCATCGCGGAATATCCGGACGATCCGGGAGTGAAGCTGCTTCATGGTGTCGTGATCGAGGATGGCAGCCGCGCGCTCGAGATATACAAGGACATCGTGAAGAATTATCCCGACAGCGAGTGGGCCGACGATGCATATTGGCGCGTGATCCAATACTACGCCGTCTCGGGGGACGCGGAGCTGGCAGAGAAGGAACTCGAGAATTTCCGGAAGAAATACCCCTCGTCAGAGTTCCTCGCGCCGGCCACGGATGTGGTCCATTCCGCCGAACAAATTCTCAGGAAAAAGAACATCTCCCGCGAGATAAAGGATGCCGCGGCAGAGCCCGAAACGATTGCCGAGAACAGGGAATTGCCGGCAATGGCCGCAGCTTATCCCGAGAAGAGTAAAAAAACGGCAGAGGGAAAAGCATCAAAAAATGCCCCGGCCGGAAAGAACGGGAAAACAGCCGAGCCCAAAAGCTCGGAATCAAAAGCCGAGAACGATGCTGAAGCAAGATACGGCCTGCAGGTGGGGCTGTATTCCACCAAGGAAAAGGCCGCAGCCGAAAAATCGAAATTCACCCAGATGAGGATGCGCTCCGCGGTGGAGGAAAAAACGGTGAACGGCAGGGTGATGTATGCCGTTGTGGTCGGGGATTACTCGAGCAGGGCCATGGCCGAATCTGCAAAGAAAGTGGTGGAAGGGCAATGCAAATGCGAAGCCATTATATATAAGAAGTAGCAGTCATAAGCCGCGCACTGATCTGCCGGTTTTTTTCAGAGAGAGTTTTCAGCCTCGTGATTTTTTTCGCGGGGCTTTTTTTTTTTGGCAGCGGATGGGCAACAAAATTGCATTTCGAACTTCTCTAAGGGTGCGGGGCAAATACTAAAAAAATGTGTTTAACAGGGCATGGTGAGAAATTTAGTTGAAACAGTTCCTTGTTTGCATTTCAGCTGATAAAATTATTTGATTGGAGGGCAACAAAATGTTAACGACTGTTTACGATTTCACCGTCAGGACTATATCCGGTGAGGATATGCCTCTGAGCATTTATCGGGGCAAAGTTCTTCTGATAGTGAACGTGGCGAGCAAATGCGGGTTCACGCCGCAATACAAAGGCCTGGAGCATCTTCATAGAAAATACGGCCCGAACGGGTTTTCAGTGCTTGGCTTTCCCTGCAACCAGTTCGGCGGGCAGGAGCCCGGCACGAATGCCGAGATAAACGAATTCTGCACCGTTAACTATGGCATAACTTTCCCGATGTTCGACAAGATTGAAGTGAACGGCGAGAACACTCACCCGCTGTATAAGCACCTGAAATCGAGCGCGCCCGGCGTGATGGGGAGCGATTCGATAAAGTGGAATTTCACGAAGTTCCTTGTCAACAAGGAAGGGAGGGTGGCGGATCGTTTCGCGTCATCCACCACGCCCGAGAGCCTGAATGATGCAATCGAGAAGCTGCTCGGCCTGAAGTGATGCCGCCCTGAAAATATCACGGGAATGGATGAAGTTCGGCCGATTTACCGTCGAATTTCAGGTAAACGGGGTGCTTAATCCATTCCCCGATGTTGAAATACTTGCCGCCCGGGTACGTGTGCTCCTCGATTCTGTGCTTGTGGCCCATCACGACGAAATCGAAGCCGGCATCGATTTTTTTCCTGGCAAATTCAAGCATTCCGTCGGTCGGGCCGTAATCCTTTTTGCCCGTGTATTCACGGCTTTTCCTGCTGCTTCCCCTGGCAAGGCCTATGCCTATATTCGGGTGCAGCAGCCTGTAGAGCCATAAATTAATCGGCGAGCGGGTGACCCTTTTGATTATCCTGTAGGCGAGGTCGTTGTTGGCCTTGCCGTCGCCGTGCGAGATGTAGAATTTTTTCCCGTACCATTCTCTTTCTATGTCGGTTTTATGCACGGGTATTCCGAGTTCTTTCTCAAAGAAGTCCAGGTGGCCGAAGTCGTGGTTGCCCATGACGTACTCGATCTCGATGCCTGCCGCCCTCAGTTCGCCAAGCCTGGCCAGTGTGCGGTAGTAATATTTCGGCGTGACTGTCTTGTACTCGAACCAGTAATCGAATAAATCTCCTGCAATCACGATCGCTTTTGCGTCTTTCCCGGCCATTCCGAGGAAGCTGAGCAGTTTGTCTTCTCTGGCCCTGTCCGATTCTCTCGATTCGAAGCCCAGGTGCACGTCTGATATAAAATAAACCATAGATTGTATTTTTTTCAATTATTGTTTTTTGTAAATTGCTCCAAATAAAATTAAGGCATTTATCACCACCTAATCAACCAAAATGATCAGCTTGGCAACAAAAATAGCAAAGTTTTCGAGATTTGGGATGGCTGCAGGCGCGTTGATCCTGGCGATCGCCTGCGCGGGCTGCGTGAATCTGAAGGATGATTATCCCGAGATAGCTTATTACGGCCTGCGGCAGGCCCCGTCGAACCTCGCGCGGATCGACACCGTGCCCGGCACGCTCCAGATCAGGGATTTTTCCATTGCTTCCGAGTACGATACCGAGCATATAATAGCCATGCTGGACAACGGCAAGCTGCACCGTTATTATTACCATCGATGGCTGACCGGGTTCGCCGATATGGCCACCGATTTCTTCGTGAAGCGGTTCAGCGCCAGGAATGCTTTCGCCGGCGGCGTGGTCAAATCAGCATCCGTTACTCCCCCGGATTATATTCTCGAGGGGCAGGTGCTCGAGATGCACACGCGCAACAGCGAGCTGAAAGATCCCGGAAAGAGCTACGTGAATCTTTCCATAAAAATCAATCTTATCAGAAGAGCCTCGGACAAAGTTGAGACCACCGTGCTTCTGAGCAAAGTGTATGAGCAGAAAGAAAACCGCCTGAGCGGTGATGTCTCGACCGTTGCCGAAGCATACAGCAAGGCTGTTTCAATCATTGCCGACCAGGTGCTTGTTGACGTGCAGAAGTCCATATTAAAGGAAAAGATCAAGAAATAATGGCTGTGGTTTTCAAATTTTCCGAGGTAGGTTCCACGAACGACGTCGCGGCAGGGCTGCTTGATTCCGGCCATGACGAGGTGATAGTAAGCGCGGGCAGCCAGACCGCGGGAAGAGGCAGGAACAACCACACGTGGGAGGGTGCTCCCGCGGGTAATATATATTTATCTTACGGGATCAACCATGCGGAACCTCCCGAGTATGAAGAATTGATGCTGATGCAGGCGCGGGGGTGCATGGCCGTGGAGGATACTTTGCTTGAGGCGGTGCAGAACCTCGGCTGCAGCGGAAACATTTTCCGCCTGAAATATCCCAACGATGTTTACGCAATCTGCCCGGATTCGAAAGCCAGAAAGATAAGCGGCACACTTGTAGAGCATACCTTTTCGGGCAGCATCTGCAAGAGGTCGGTCATCGGCATCGGCGTGAACATTAATCAGGAGAAATTTTCCGGCGGGCTGGGCGAGACAGCCACGTCGCTGAAGCTTTTGGGCATAGATGCCGAAATCGGGGAGATCACTGAAATGCTATGCAGGAAGCTGCTATATTACCGCGCTCTGCCCGCGGTGCAGATGTTCGCCTCCTGGACGAAGCGCCTTGGAATGAACGGCAGGCCGGTCAGGGTAGTCGGGGAAACCGATAATTTCACGGCACTCGAAATTATGGCCGATGGCAGGCTCCGCCTGATCTCGGGGCATGGGGGCGAAAGAATAATAGACATCGGGGATTCAATCCGCTATGATATTATCTGAGGTTTCCGCGGTCGATCTTGGTAATTCCCGGGCAAAAATGCTGATCGGCACGGAATTTCATTCTCTTGAATACGTTCCGGGCTGGGAAGAAACGGCTGTCGAGCTGCTCGGCAGGCCTGGTGCATCCGCTGACATATGTATATCATCAGTGAACGCCAAGGCGGGGGCAGTGCTTCACGGCGCGCTTCTGCACGCGCCGGGTCTCCGGACTTGGAGCGCGGCGGAATTGATCGACAGGACGAAAATTGCTGATTTCACTCGCGTCAGCGGTATGGGAGCTGACCGCAGGCTCGGCCTGGCAGGGGCTTTAAGCATTTTCCCGCCTCCCGTCATCACCATTGATTGCGGTACGGCCATCACTATTAACGTTGTTGACAGGTCGCGCGTCTGCCGCGGGGGAGCCATTTTTCCGGGTGTTAAAATTCAGGCCGGGGCACTTCACACCCACACAAGCGCGCTGCCGCTTGTCAGGTTCGCCGGGCCGAGGCTCGAGCCGGGCACTTGCACGGATGATGCCATCCTGTTCGGGATCACTTCTTCAATACTGGGAGGCATTATCGCTGCAAGCGACGCAATCTGCCGGACGGTGCTCGGCGGGGAAATTCCCGCGGCTGTCATTACCGGCGGCCATTCAGCACTTTTCGAGCCTTTGCTTGGTGAAAGGCTTCCCGGTATAATCCGCGAACCGCACCTCGTGCTGAACGGCATACGAGAAATATATGCCGCTGATGGAAGATGAATCAAATCTCCATGTAACATTTTTCGAAATTATTCGTTATGATTTAATGGAAATTTCTTTTCAGGCTTTTTAATAAATTTGCGCTTCGCACGCATTCTCTGATATTGGGATGCTTGATCGGAAACGCGCTATGAAACGGCCTGATAAAAATGAATAATCTTCTATGCAGAAAAATTTGGGGGCCCTGATGAAGCGTTTGTTCTTGTTGCTGCTTATTATTCTTGCTTTCCCGGCTATTTCCAACGCTGTTGAGCGCGGTAAATTCACCATGAGTTATAACAATTCCGGCACGACAAACTACATATACTTTTATGTGCCCACGAGCTATGATTCCACAAAGCCATGCCCCGCCCTGCTTGGTTTTCACGGCATGGGAATGCCGGGCACAGCCATGCGCGACCTTCTTTACGTGCTTATAGCCGAGCGGGAAAATGCTATTGTGGTGTGCCCCGATATCAACAACATACTCAATGACGCCTCGAAGGTCTCGAACGTGACACAGGCATCATTGAATTACCTTGCAACAACTTACAATCTTGACTATTCCAGGCTCCTCGTCACAGGATTCTCCATGGGCGGAGGATTGGCATTTCAGTTTGGATTGATGAACACCCACCTGTTCAGTGGGATCATCGGAATATCGCCTGCCATCGGAGCTTCGAGCTTCTCGAAAGCGATGTGTGACA
>CAZIHB010000090.1:5602-7720 GCA_964538535.1 uncultured Hyphomicrobiales bacterium
CCTGGGCCGGATCAGGATGGGTGCGATCCTCGGCACTAAAGATATTAACTACAATGTTGTTGATTCGCTGATGACCCTTATATCGAATCACGGCGGCAATCTGCTCTACTTAAAAAAGCAAGGGGTGCAGCACGCCGACAGCGTCTATTTCAACTCGAATGAATTCTTGAAGGATTATCAGAGATGCTACGATTACGTCGTTGGCCGGCAGCTCGATGTTGAAGATGCTGCCGCACCGGTGCCGGGTGTAGTGATCAGCCCCAATCCTGTCCGTGGCAAAGCGAGGCTAAGGTTTCACCCGGAGGATGCCTGCCTTGTTTCGGCAGGCATAACGGACCTGTTCGGGCGGCGGGTTGCCGCAATAATGGATGCCGTTTCGTTCCGCGCCGGCGAACATGAATATGAATTCGACACATCATCCCTGCCTCCGGGCATTTATTTCGTGGTGGTGGAAGCAGGTGGCCGCGCTCAAACCGCGAGAATGATCATCGCGAGGTAGGGGGCGCCGATATATCACGAACCGGGGAATCATCAGGCTGCCCGGATGCGGTTACTTCTAATTTATGCAGAAAATCACACAACAGGGGCAAGTTGAAACTTGCCCCTGTAGCATTTCTGCCGGTCAGATGCATGAAAAACGGGCACTGCCATATTGTTTATGAGAAAACCCTTTATTTTTCATGCAAAATTGTGGTTACGCATTTAACTCCATATACTCCGGAAATAGGATGGCGGCGGGTGAGCAAAACTTTCTTCCGATTCGCGGATAAGTTCCTTTTTTAATATGACTCTATTGCTTATTTTTGCACAGTTATTTTAGTTTTTTTTGACAATATTAGGAATTGCTTGATGGAAGGCGACCCTGACGGATCGAAGTGTTATTTTTTAAAACTTTAATATCGAAGGGTGCCTCGGGGTGATTGTGGCATTCTTCGAAAGTATGGAGAGAAAGAATGGCCACACTTACTACATTTTATCTAAGCAGAATTGCCAATTGCAGGGTGCTGTCCCGCGATGGCAGATCAATCGGAAAACTCGTTGACTTAGTCGTTGATACCTCAGAACAATATGCAATAAAACCCAAGGTAGTCGGTGCGAAGCTGAAAATCGGATCCGATATTATCGTGGTTAATTATAACAACATCTCGATAACAAAAATTAACAACAAGTACAGGATCGTGTGCACGGCTCTCGAGCAGACTACCTTCGATCCCGATACGACTCTCTCCCTCGTGAAGTACGTTCTCGACAAGCAGATTGTGGACATTGAGGGCAAGAAGCTCGTCCGCGTGAACGATCTCCGGCTTGCCACCGTGAGTTCCGGCACTTTTCTTCTGGCAGTTGATATTGGCGTGGAGGGCTTGCTGCGCAGGCTGGGCTTTGCAAAGCCATTCAAGAGGATGCTTGCTCCATTCAACAAGAGCCTGCCGGCGAAGTTTATCCTGTGGGAAGATGTGGCCACTATTAATTTCACACAGGTGGGCATCACTCTCGGCAAAACTCAAAACAAGCTGATGACGCTTCACCCCTCCGACCTTGCCGATATTATCGAAGATATGGACAGGAAATCGCAGGTGGCAGTGTTCCGCTCGCTCGACGAGGAGCGCGCCGCCGACGTGCTGGAGGAGATGGAAACCGATTCGCAGGTCTATGTGCTCGAGAATATGCCCACGGACAAGGCCGCCGACGTGCTCGAGAAAATGCCTGCCGACGAGGTGGCCGACATTCTCGATGACCTCGAGAACGATTATGCCGAAGAGCTGCTCAACGAGATGGTTCACGAGTCATCGCAGGAAGTCAGGGAGCTGATGCAGTACCCCGAGGACCAGGTAGGAGCACTCATGACCACCGATTATATAGCATTTTCCGAAAGCATGACGGTGCAGGATACCATTAACGAGCTGCGGAAGTTGAAACCGCCCGCTGACCAGATCTATTACATCTACGTGCTCGACAGCGACGAACATCTCGTGGCAACAGTATCGCTCAGGGACCTGATTACCTCGGAGCCGAACCTGAAACTGCTTGAAATAATGCAGAAAAAGGTGGTAAAAGTTGCGGATAACAGCAAAATAGATTTATTGGCAGAGATTATATCCAAGTATAATCTGCTTGCCA
>CAZIHB010000091.1:0-7646 GCA_964538535.1 uncultured Hyphomicrobiales bacterium
CCTCACCTTTGCGTCCGCCTTTATAAACGGCATAAACAGCGTCACAATGATCTGAAACGTGAATCCAATCCCTGACGTTGAGCCCGTTGCCATAGACGGGCAAAGAAATATCATTAACAGCGTTCAGGATCATGAGCGGAATCAGCTTCTCCGGGAATTGATTCGGGCCATAATTATTGGAGCATCTTGTCACACTCGCGTTTATTCCATGTGTGCGCGCATAGGACAGCACGAAATGGTCTGCCGCGGCTTTTGATGAGGAGTAAGGTGAGTTGGGGCAAATATTGGAATCTTCAGTAAATTTGCCTTCGCTATCCAACTCGCCATATACTTCGTCGGTGGATACCTGAACAAAACGGCCTATGCCCAGTTTTCGCGCGGCTTCGAGCAGGCTGACCGTGCCAGCGACATTTGTCGAGATGAAGGGGCCGGAATCGACAATGGACCTGTCCACGTGGGATTCGGCCGCGAAATTGATTATTCCCGTGATTTTGTGTTCTTCACAGATGTTGCAGATCAGCTCGTTGTTCTCGATCGAACCGCGAATAAATTTATAATTTTTCCGGGCGTTAAAGGCAGTAATATTATCAAGATTGCCTGCATAGGTCAGTTTATCGAGATTGACAATATAATCGTCGCTGCAATTCAATATTCGACTGATAAAATTGCTGCCGATAAAACCGGCTCCGCCGGTCACCAAGAGCCTGTCCGTCATCTTTCTTTCGAATTAGTTGCAAAATCAAATTGTTAAATTAAGCATTCTATCTTCGTTTTACAAAGAAAGAATAATCCCGCGCTACATATCAACAGCAGCTTCCCTTCCGGATAGTTTCACGACCGCGGCTGCAAGTGAAGCAAAAGAATCTGAATAAGTTTTGATAGTCAGGTCGCCTTCGAGCATATCGTCGAGATATGGATTGCCCAGAAGAATTATTATTGATTCTTTCCCGATGGATAGTTTTTTCAATATGTCGGCCATCCGTTCCGGCACATCGACACTTCCGGCGTATCCTCTTGACTTGTAAAATACCGGTAAAATGATGATACCGGCGTCTTTCAGATTCTCTCTCAAGTCGTTAACCTGATCATCAGTGATATTCTCGTCAATAAATCCGAAATCGCAATCGTTTTCAAGAGCTTGGGCGAACATTGTGAAAAATCGTGAGGCCGACCTGACGTCCTCATCCTTTTGCACCAGGGCAAGGCCGGCAATGACAGCGCTTTCTTTTATTGGGAGAAGCTCAACTTTTCCTTTTATTTCAATAGCGGATAGTGCCACTTTGAGAGCGAAAGTCGAATGCTCGGAGAAAGTAGGAAGCTTATCGTCAGGTTTTGCGTATTGGGGAATCAGTCCGCACCAGCGCTTCAGGGAAATAATTTTCTTATATGATCCATAGATATGGGCTTTCAGGGCATCGTCGCTCTCGGCCTCATTTTCCAGCTCTCCCAGGATGAAAGGATTCTCAGGCAGAAGAAGAACGTTGTTGCCTGCCTTAAGCGCAAGCCGTGAGGCCTCGATGGTCGCGTATTTCTCCGAAATGGCTTTCATATCGAGCGCATCAGTAAGGATAAGCCCATCGAAACCAAGCTTTTCGCGCAAAAGTCCGGTTACAATTTTTGCCGAAAGAGATGCCGGCAAACCTGAATCATCAAGGGCAGGCACTGCCAAGTGCCCTATCATGATTGATTTTACGCCGCTTTTAACAGCTTGCTCGAACGGTCGGAGTTCAATCTCGAATAGCCTCTCCGGGGGAAAGTCAAGCACCGGGATCCCGATATGTGAATCAATAACTGTATCTCCATGCCCGGGAAAATGCTTCGCGCAGGCCAGCACTTTTTCCTTTTGAGTGCCTTCTATGTAAGCCGCTGCATGGCTCGACACTGTCTCGCAGTCTTCTCCGAAGGAACGGATATTTATTATCGGGTTCGACTTATTAGTGTTTATATCCGCAACAGGGGCAAAATTCCAGTGAACACCAATAGATTTGGCTTCCTTTGCAATTTTTTGGGCCGCTTTGCTTGTCGAATCGGTGTCTCCCATTCGCCCGAATGCCATGGCATGGGGAAACGAAGTGCCGTCGGAAAGCCTCATGCAGAGGCCGTTTTCGAAATCAGCTGAAAAAAGAAGCGGAACCGACGCAATAATCTGCAGCTCATCGGTCATTTTCCTCACTGAAATTGAGTGCCCCTTAAAAATGCAAAAACCCCCGACTCCCCATTCAACGAGTTGTTTAATGCCGGCACGATAGTCTGCATCCTCAAAATACTTGTCGGTATCGAGCCTTGGCATTATGCATTGGCGGAATGCCGTTTTGAAATCTATACCCTGATAATTGCTCATTTTCTTCTCCTAATCGCTGATTAACACATCACTACCCTCGAAGTCGCGTATTAAGCTTCTGAATTCATCAGGCACTCTCTCGGGTTTTAGAGTGGTTTCGTTCAGATTCACTATTACGCATTCCGACCAGGCAAGAATCTCATTGCTGCCTTGCAGATGGATTATATGTTCGAAGCCGATAGAAGAATTCTTTATAAAAGTGACGCGAGTCCTGACCGCGTATTCGTCGAGGAATCTACCGGGGCTGAAAAAGTCGATGCTGGCATGAGCCATCAGCATCGGCCTGTCCTTCGCGAAGGATTTTGATGACATCTTCAGGCCAAGGTCGCGCATGTATAATATGCGGGCCCATTCCACCATGTAATGGTATTGCACGTTGTGAACCACCCCGCATGAATCAACTTCAGAAAATTTTACCGTGTCGTTTGTTATGTATTTGAATTTATCGAAGGAATCAGCAATTTTTTTCAAACTTATCTTGGACATTTATCACCTTTATTTTCCAAATAATTATCATTCGAACCGTCAGGATCTCCGAAAAGTTCTCTCGAGAGCCTGTTAGTTTCATTGTTCTTTGTAATTATCAAATCAATATTACTGTCGTTTTTCGGCATTTCCGAGATTATCAGGCTGCATTCTTCACCTATAAGCTTTGAAAGCCTTAAAATTTCTCTGCATTTCTTCTCGGAATTTTTATCCTTGCATTCCTGAATCGCCAGGCTGACACCGTTTTTTATCGAAGCATTTGCTGCTATAATTGCATCAATACTCGCCTTCTCGGGCCATTCCCCGAGAAGTATGTTGTCCGCTGCGGAATTCAGGCAGGAAGTGATAAGCATTATCGACGATGCCGTTAGCTCGCCAATGACTTCAATGCAGCTGCCTTCATCAGCACTGACATGCCGTGCAGGCGGCGCGGCGAATGATCCCGCGTATGAAGTGCAAATGCTGATAAGTAATATAATCAGAAACTTATGCATAGCTTTTCGATAATTTATTCAGCACGTTGGTCACTATTTCAGCAGCCTTAACCGTGTCATCCGGGGTGACCTGGAAATGGAAAACCGCCCTTACGGAGCCCGGTCCGTTGAGCATGATATTCAATCCCTTTTCTTTGCATGAGCCTTCAAAATCATTTGCAGCGATCTTATCAGATATTCCGAATACTACCATGTTTGATTCGACAGTTGCCGGATCGATTTTGGCATATTCGCAATTTGAGAGGATTTGGGCAAATTTTACGGCATTCATGTGATCCTGCCCGAGAAGCGGCAGATGGTGCTTCAGTGCGTGAAGTCCGGCCGCTGCAAGAATACCGGCCTGCCTCATTCCGCCTCCGAAGAGCTTCCGGAGCTTTCTCAGCTTTTTGATAAATTCCCTGCTTCCGACTGCCAGCGAGCCGGCCGGAGCACCCAGCCCCTTCGAAAGGCACACGGACAGTGTGTCGAAGTGCTTCGCGTATTCCTTTGGCGGAATGCCGGTAGATGAACACGCGTTCCACAGTCTGGCACCGTCAAGGTGGAATATCAGGCCATGCCCTGCCGCAAATTCCGATGCTTCCTTGATATAATCGAGGCTGAGAACTGATCCGCCATGCCTGTTATGAGTGTTCTCAAGGCAGAACATTGAAGTGCGCGGAAAATAATAAACATCGGGCCGAATTGTTTTTTCGACGAGTTGAAGATCGGGCATCCCTTTTTCGGAAAAAACGGGCCTGACCTGCACGCCGGAATGATATGCCGCGCCGGCATTTTCGTAGTAATAGATGTGGGCTTCCGCCTCGCAGATTATCTCCTCGCCGGGATTCGTGTTTCCGGCAACGCAGAGCTGGTTGCTCATTGTGCCGGAAGGAACAAAAATCGCGTCTTCTTTGCCGAGAAGATCCGCGGTGTATTCCTGCAATTTGTTGATTGTCGGGTCCTCGCCATATACATCATCCCCGACTTCTGCCCATGCCATGGCTTTTCGCATTTCTTCCGTCGGCTTCGTAACCGTGTCGCTTCTTAGGTCTATCATTGCATTTTCTTTTAGAATATTAAAGCAATAAATTGTCAAATCCGGTAGAACCGGATACAATTAGTTATTAATATATCTTATTAAAATACGAAATTATCGGCTAACGGGGGAATCGCGTCTGTATTTCTCCGGAAGGCTATGCCCTGCCATGGGGTTCCGCTCCATGGCAATGCAATATTGCTGCATTCTTCGGTCAAGGCCAGGATTGCTATCTCAGCACACCGATAAATGAGGCCATAACGTGAGCAAGATTGTTTCCTATCCCCCACATCACGATGCCGACACTCAGTGGGATCGAGAAGTTATCGTCCATTTTTATCTTTTTGGAGTACGCTTCGACAAAACTGCCCGTCAGCGCCCCTATAATTCCGGCTATGTAGTAGGACATTGGCGCGTTGAGCAGGCAGCCGAGAACGCACACGACAAGAATGGCAGAAATGGCAAAGGCACTGGTCCCCTCCCAGCTCTTGTTTTTGAACAGCGGTGTTTTGCCGTACTTTCTCCCGATGAGTGCCGCCGATGTATCGCTGATTATAAGAATTGCAAAGGCTGTGACAGCGATAATTTTCGGAAAAATAAATACCGTCATGCAGGCGGAAATCAGCACCCATGATGCGCCGTTGAGTATAAGTTTCTTTTTCTTTTTCTCGTGCTTGCGAAGCATCTTGCCAAAGTATTTATTGAGAAGCAAGCCGACTATATTATCTTTTTTGCTGAGGACATCGATGGCAATGCAGGCGATGGTCATCGGGATCAGTATCAGCAGTGCCGTCAGCTGGGAGAAAAATATGTAGCTGACGGGAATTGAGAGCGACATCAGGTGAATTGATTTCCGAAGCAGTTCCTGCGAATACGAGATAGGCACCATCTCTTTTTTCTTTTTCTTTTTTTTGTGCTTTTTTTCAGGCGTGCTTGAGTCTTCTTTATTATTGGAATCAAAATGATTAAATTCGCTGCTGATTACTTCCGGATGGTTTTTATCCGGTGCTTCGACGTTTTTTAAGAGGTCTTTTTCCATAACAAACTCAAGTTCAATTTAACCCATAATCGTAATAATGAAATTATTAAAAAAATATTCTTATGCCAAGATAAATTTGGGCCTTGAAGTATTAAACCGCAGAGAAGACGGCTATCACAACATTCAGACCGTCTTTTGCCGTATCGGGCTGAAGGATGAGCTTCTCTTCGAACCTGCTGATAATCTGACGGTTGTCTCTGATCCGGATATCGGCATCCCTCAGGAACAGAACCTGATTTACAAAGCTGCCGCCGCGTTCGCGGGCATGCATGGAATGGATCTGCCGCGGGTGCGAATCAGTGTCAAAAAGAATATACCAAATGGCGCGGGCCTTGGCGGCGGCAGTTCAAATGCCGCCACGACACTTCTTGCGCTTGACGAGTGGTACGATTTGAATCTCGAGGCGCGCGAGTATATTCGCGTGGCTTCAAGAATCGGGAGCGACGTTCCTTTCTTTTTGCTTGGCGGGGCTTGCTTCGCAACCGGCCGCGGCGAAGAGCTGAGCAAAATTCTCTTTAGGATGAGCTGTCCGGTTCTGCTTGTAAATCCCGGCATACACGTTTCAACTCCTTTGGCTTATTCGAAGCTTGGCCGTACGGGCATTTACGAAGCCAAGAGTGACTTTAGGACAGCCCTCAGGGATTATGATCCAAATAGATGGAATGGACTTATATTCAACGACTTCGAGCCCGAGGTGTTCAGGATGCATCCTGAAATAGCAGCTATTAAGGAGCAACTTTATGCCATGGGAGCTTTGTTCGCCTTGATGAGCGGAAGTGGTTCGAGCGTGTTCGGCATTTTCAAAGATTCCCGATCAGCAAGTGATGCAGCTGCTGCGTTCAGCAATTTTTTCACTCATATTTCCGAACCTGAAGAATTATAGTTGAGCATGGTTTTAATCTTTTTTATAAATTGTTTCTTTGTTTGTCCGTCGTTTTTAGCAATGTTGACAATAATCAAAAAGGGATCATGAACATTATTCTGGCTTCGGCCGAGGTTGAACCATTTGCGAAAGCAGGCGGGCTGGCAGATATCGCATCGTCATTGCCGATCGAGTGGCTGAAATTCGGCCAGAATCCCATTGTTATCATGCCGAGATACGGCTTTATCGATATTGAGCGTTGGGGATTCAAACCAACAGGTTTGCTCCTGACCGTTCCGATGGGCTACTGGAAAGAATATGCCACCCTCCTATTCGGCACACTGCCGGGCACCAACGTCCCTGTCTATCTCGTTGAGCATAATAACTACTTTGACCGTCCCGGAATTTACGGCTACCCGAACGAGTACGGTGACAACGACCGCAGGTTTATCTTTTTCAGTCGTGCAGTCTTCGAGGCTGCAATAGCTCTGAATTTTCCTCCTGATATTATTCATGCTCACGATTTTCACACTGCCTTTACGATGGCTTTTCTAAAGACTCACTACAAGAACCATTACATGTTCTCTGAGGCCGCGGGAGTCTATACGATACACAACCTTGCCTACCAAGGGTGGTTCAATCCTTCAACCGCGATGGAATATATCGGGCTGGGCTCAAAAGAATTCTATCCGGGATCATGGTTCGAGCTTAATGGTGCAGTGAACAGCATGAAAACCGGAATAATGTTCGCTGACAAGATTACTACGGTAAGTCCGACATATGCCAATGAAATTCGCGTACCTTACTACAGTGAGGGGATGCAGGACGTTTTGAATTTAAGGGGGTATGATTTTATCGGAATTTTGAACGGCGCGAACTATAACGAGTGGGATCCGGGTATTGACCCCATGATACACAAGAATTACACGCCGGACACGCTCGAGCTGAAAAAAGAAAATAAATATCATCTTCTACGGGAATTTGGCCTCACTGAAGACGACAACCTCGACTTGCCTCTTGTCGGAGTCGTATCGCGCCTTGCCGAGCAGAAGGGAATGGATCTGATTATAAACAAGCTCGAATCATATCTTTTCGAGGGCAAATTCCGTTTTGTCCTGCTGGGAACAGGTGATAAAATTTACGAGGAATTTTTCTCGAGTATCAGTGAAAAATATCCGAAATTGGCTCTGATTCGTCTCGGTTACGACACAACGCTATCGCATAAGATATTCGCTGCGTCCGATTTCTTCCTTCTTCCCTCGAGATTTGAGCCTTGCGGCCTGACGCAACTTTATGCCATGCGCTATGGCACAATACCGATCGTCAGGATGACCGGCGGCCTGAACGATACCGTTAAAGAATATAATCCATCCACGGGTGAAGGCACCGGCTTCATGTTCTGGGCCTAT
>CAZIHB010000092.1:0-7586 GCA_964538535.1 uncultured Hyphomicrobiales bacterium
AATTCAGCTTTTTGAAGAAAGCATCGAGCGCTGCAAAGTCCGGTGCTGCAAGTTCGAAATTAATATGGCTGCGCTCCAGCTCCATATCTGTGACGATTGTGACAAGCGTCTTGGAGAGGAATGCCATTTCCTTGTTTGCCTCAAGTTTTTTCTTGGTGGCAGCCGAGGCAACCAGAGGCAGCTTAGCATAAATTCCCTCAACCGACCCGAATTGATTAACAAGCGGGATGGCTGTTTTCTCGCCGATGCCGGCCACGCCCGGCACGTTGTCGGAGCTGTCGCCGATAAGCGCCAGCACGTCGATTACTTTATCGGGAGTGACGCCGAACTTTTCGGCCACCGCGGGGATATCAATAATCTCGAAATTATCTTCGCTTTTTGCGCGGTCTTTCACGGGTTTAATCAGCCTGACCTTGTCGTTGACAAGCTGGTAGTAGTCTTTGTCGGAAGTAAGGCAGAAAACATCCCAGCCGTCCTTTCCCGCGTTCTGCGAAAGAGTGCCGATAATGTCGTCAGCCTCGAACCCGGGCTGCTCAATCCTGGGAATGTTCAATATGTCGAGCAGTTCTTTGATCTTTTCGAGCTGCGGGCCAAGGTCTTCGGGAAACGCGTCGCGGTTGGCTTTGTACTCCGGGTAAAGCTTATGGCGGAAAGTGGGCTGGCGGCAATCAAATACCACGGCCATGTGTTCGGGTTTCTCCCGCTCGAGGAAAGAAGTGAGCAGCGATGTGAACCCGAAGATCGCGCCTGTAGGCTCGCCCGAGGCGCTGCGGAACCCGGCCCGCGCCATGGCGTGATAGGCCCTGAAAACAAGCGACATACCATCGATCAAAAAAAGCTTTGGCATAGAACATTTCCCAATTTGTATTAAATCCGAGACGCAATTTATCCAAGATAGACCTCAAAACAATACCCGAAAAGCGATTTGGGAGAGAGGGGAAAAAAATTATCCGGAAACATGAATAAATGAATCAATATAAGAGTTGAATCGTATAATATCATAGAGATATTAAGCAAGGAAAAGTGAGCCCGAAAAAAATCGGAGGTGACCATGAACAGGATCAGTGCTGTCGTGATGTCGGTTATTCTGCTGCCGATAATTGTCTGGAGCTGCTCGAAAGATAACGGGTATGATTATGGTGAGGAAGGCGCGGCAGGTTCCGGAAATGTGGTGAATTACAAGGTGTATGACGGAGACGGCGTCAGGAGGGTGATAGTGAAGACGAATGCCGATATAATCATCCGGCAGGGCGGACGCACGATCGTCGAGGCCGAGAGCGACGATAACCTGCAGCAATGGATACGGGCAGCGGCAAGCGGCGAAACATTATATATAACAACATCAAAAAAGCTGCGCCCCACGAGAATAAAAATATACATCACGGCACCCTCGGGGAGTTTCAGCGTGGCGCTCAACGGCAAGGGCAATATATCGAACGAGGGGAACCTGGGTTTCGACAGCTTCGGCGCGGAGATTAACGGCACGGGGGATATTATTATCAGCCGGCTGGAATCGGAAGTGAGCAACCTGCACATATCAAATTCCGGCAACATAAGCATGACAGGGAAGGGTGAAAACGTACACGCGGAGATAGAAGGGCGCGGCAACATAGGATTGATGAATTTCACTGCCGACAGAGCCGACTACAGGCTGGCAGGGGCGGGCAACATCGAGGCTTGCGCCTCGCGGAGCCTCCGCGCAGAGATTAACGGCTCGGGCAACGTGTTCTATCGCGGCAATCCGGTCAGGAAAATTGTTATAACCGGCTATGGAAACGTGTTTAAGAAGTAGGACCCCGAATTGAATTAGAATAATTCGGGAAAAAAGCTGAATTTTGCAGATCATGTGATGTTGTGTAAATGGAAGCTTGTCCGATGCCGGAAAATGTAAGGATGGTTGATATTATAAAGCTGCTGGGGCTCGAGCGGGATTTCGTGCTCGCTTCGCGTTCCCCGCGCAGATACTTTCTTCTTGATATGATAGGCCTCGATTTCGAAGTGATTCCATCCGGAATTGATGAAGACGTGGATGAAAATATGCCGCCGGCTGATTACGCGGAAATGCTTGCCCGGATGAAGTCCGCTCACGTGGCTTCAAGCCTCGGGCGCCCGGGGATCG
Source organism: uncultured Hyphomicrobiales bacterium (assembly GCA_964538535.1). Lineage (GTDB taxonomy): Bacteria > Bacteroidota > Ignavibacteria > Kapaibacteriales > UBA2268 > CAZIHB01. Next base: position 2,120 of record CAZIHB010000092.1, read on the forward strand.
TGCTCGGTGCCGATACCATAGTCGCACTCGACGGGATGATACTCAACAAACCCTCCGGCAGGGAAGAGGCTCACAAGATGCTGGCCATCCTCAGCGGACGCACTCACACCGTTTATACAGGTATTGCCCTCACCGATGCTGCCACCGGCCTGCAGGTTTCTGCCGTGGAAGCAACACGCGTTACTTTCCGGGAGCTCAGCGGCCTGGAAATTGATGCCTACATAGCCACGGGGTCGCCGCTCGACAAGGCAGGGGCCTACGGCATACAGGATGATTTCGGCGCCGTCTTCGTCAGCAGGATCGAAGGCTGCTACTATAATATAGTCGGGCTGCCGCTGCAGCTGCTCTACGTGACGATGAGGGATTTTATCAGCAAGCTGAAGGCCGCGGGGAAATGAAAAAATCTTTGCGTGACAACGTCGGGGCATTCACCCTGCTGATGCCCTGGATTATCACCTTCGCGGTATTCTGGCTCTACCCACTGCTCTATTCCGCGTACATGAGCCTTACGGAGTACTCGACGCTCGCCGGCACCGCGAAGTATGTCGGGATGAAAAACTATTCTGCCGTGCTTGGCGACGGGCTTTTCTGGAAAGCTCTCGGCGTGACGGCCATGTTCACTTTTGTCACCGTGCCGGCCACGACAGTGCTCGCGCTTCTGCTTGCCGTGGGAGTGAATTCGCACCTCGTCCGGTTCAAAGAATTTTTCAAAGTATCATATTTCACCCCGTCAGTGACGTCAATGGTGGTGCTTGCCCTGATCTTCACGAATTTATATGCCAAGGACGGCTACATAAACATAATCTGCTCCATGCTCAATCTGCCGCACCCGGCAAAGGGCTGGCTGCTGGAGCCCGGCACTGCCCTCTGGTCAATCATGGCGATGGACGTGTGGATAGCTTCGGGATACTACATGGTGCTGTTCCTTGCCGGAATGCAGGCAATACCCGATGATCATTACGAGGTGGCGCGGCTGGCCGGTGCCGGCCCGATGGCGAGGTTCTTCAGGATCACGCTCCCGCAGCTCAGAAGCACTTTGCTTTTCGTGATAGTCATTAACACTATCAAGTCGTTTCAAATATTTATCGAAATATTCGTTATGACTAAGGGCGGGCCGATGAACGAAACAACCAGCCTTGTTTACATGATCTTTGTCAATGCGTTCGAAAAGACTGACATGATGGGCTATGCCTCCGCGCTGGCTTACATTCTTTTTATTATTTTGATGATTCTATCGTTTTTACAGATGAAATTGATGAAGGTAAAGGATTAGCAGGTAAGAGATGGTATTTAATTATATAGTGGTTATACTTGTCGGTTATCTGGTCGGCTCGATCCCGTTTTCGTATCTTGCTGCCAGGATGTCGGATGGTATTGATCTGCGCCACAGCGGCACGGGCAATCTCGGGGCGATGAACAGCTATGAATCCACGGGTAAGAAGTGGGTGGGCGTGGTCGTCTTTATCCTGGATTTCCTGAAAGGGACGGCTGTAGCTCTTTTTGCCAGGTCTTTTGCCTATGGGATATTCGCTCCCGTTGCCGCGGCCTCGCTTGCCGTGATTATTGGCCACAACCACTCCGTGTTTATGAAATTCCGCGGGGGCAGGGGGCTCTCTGCTGCTGCCGGCGCGCTGCTGCAGATCAACCCCTTCGCTCTGATACTTTGGGTAGTGATGTGGCTGACGGGCTATTTCGTTATCAAGAAGAACGTGCACGTGGCGAACATCACGGCCTCGCTGATGACCCCGATACTCGTCACCACTGCACCAGTCAACGCGATAAAGCACTTCAACATGATGGACGTCTGGTGGGTGTCGGAATACAGGATATTTATCGCTCTCGGCTGCATTCTGCTGCTTGCCGGGCATTCCGAGGTTATTTCGGAGTGGCTGAAAGCCTTGAAGGAAAAAAGCTGATTCCCTGCCGGAACCGGAGGGCTGCGAGGCTGAAAATGCCCCGCGCGGTGCCGGCTTTCGTCCCGATAAATGATAAGATCCGGCCGGGAACGCTCTTCAGCAACAAAGAATTTTAATATTTCAAATTTTAGACAAAATATTTTTGAATTAACAAGGTTAATATATATATTTCAGGCGTGGCATAAGGGCAGCCACCCTGAAATGATTTCTTATTATTTAATTTTTATAACGCGGCCGGGAAGCAAATGGCAAAAATACTTTTAATCGAGGATGATGTCGATGTCATCGATAACCTGCAAGAAATACTCTCGCTTAACGAATATGACGTGATTTCGGCTCCGGACGGCAAGCATGGTATTGCGAAAGCTATCGAGGAGAGCCCGGACCTTATCATCTGCGATGTTATCATGCCTGAAGTGAGCGGGTATGACGTGTTGCGCACCCTCAGGGCCGATCCTTCCACTTTTGCCATTCCATTTCTTTTCCTGACGGCAAAATCAGAAAAAAGCGATATCCGCTTCGGCATGGAGCTCGGCGCGGATGATTACATCACCAAGCCCTTCAGCATAGACGAGATACTGAGGGCGGTCAGGCTCAGGCTGGAAAAGCACACGAGCCTTAAAAACTTCTATGAGAATAAATTCGATGAGATGAGGCGCCACATCACGGCTTCGCTTCCTCACGAGCTCCGCACCCCGCTCAACGCCATTCTCGGCTTCACTCAGATACTCCAGAACAACGTCCGCACACTCTCGGAGAACGAAGTGCAGATGATGCTCTCGAACATTTACGATGCCGGGAAGAGATTGTTCCGCCTCGTGGTCAATTATTCTTTCTACACGGCCCTGATCGACTACAAGCCCGACCGCGAGAAGCTGAAAGCCCTGCCGTCGGAGTCCTTTGTTTACGAGCAGGCACTGCAGACAGCGAAGCGTTACGGCCGCGAGACCGATCTGATCATGAACCTTGAGAAGGCACCGGTGATGTGCGAGGACAGGATGTTCTCCAAGCTCGTGGAAGAGATCGTGGATAATGCCTTCAAGTTCTCTTTCGCCAATTCGAAGGTGGAAGTGTCTTCATTCCTGAATGAGCAGAGCGAGCTTGAGCTGACGGTGAAGAACTACGGGCGCGGCCTCACGGAATCGCAGATATCCGGCATTGGGGCATTCATCCAGTTCGACAGGCCGAAGCACGAGCAGCAGGGCGCCGGCCTTGGGCTCGCGATTGTCAAGAAGATCGCCGCAGTATATGAAGGGCGGATGGCCATCGAGAGCGTGCCGGGTGAGTATGCCTGCGTCACGGTGCTCCTTCCGCTAATCGGCGAAGTGAAAGCCTAAGTCTATTTCGCCCGTGCCGATGCGCCTGATTGTGTCGGCATATATAATATGCTCTTCCGCGAGCACCCTCGCGGCAAGCAATTCCGGAGTGTCACCGGGCAGCACGGGCACTCTTCTCTGGGCGAGTATTCGCCCCCTGTCGAAATGTTCATCCACAAGGTGCACTGTCGGGCCCGATTCCTGTTCGCCCGCGGCGAGCACGGCCTTGTGCACGTTGATACCATACATGCCCTCGCCCCCGAATTTTGGCAGGAGCGCCGGGTGAATGTTCAGCACCCTGTTCCTGAAGGAGTTTATCACGAGCGGATCAAGTTTCTTCATGTATCCCGCGAGGATGACGAGATCGGCCCTCGTCTCGGTCAGCACATCAAGAATGGCACGAGCCAGGGCCTTCGGGTCGGGATGAGTGGCGCTGCTCAGGTGATGAAATGGGATCGACTCGCGGGCGGCTCTTTCCGCGGCGCCCGAGCCGGAATTGTTGGAAATGACAGCCACCGGCACTGCATCGAGCAGGCCCGACCTTATGCTGTCGATTATGGCTTGCATATTGGAGCCGCCATGTGAGGCAAGGAAGGCAAGTCTCAGGGTTCTCATCATCATTCGCCATGCTGTTATAGGATAAATTTTAAGCCAAAAATACGAAATCCGTGGATATTTGAGGCGGATCAATTGATTTGAATTCTAAAATATTAAAAATTTGTGTAATTTATAACTTTTGGGGGGCATAATGGCATTGAGAAAGGAAAAAATGTTTGTTTTACTTTGAGAAAGGACTTATCTTTACTTTCTCTGACATTTTGCTAATATAGAGCGGAGGTTGAATAGATAACACTGCTACTAATTGCCGCCCGGGCGGCAGAAGCCCTGGTTCTTTTGATTATTATAGGGATAGGCTGATGAGCTGAGATTTACAGTATTTTTCGAAGGCTTAAGATGAGGAAGCCCTTTGTGGATATTGTACTTATTTGTTTTCGGGGTTTTATCAACAATAATTTTGGATGGCTTTGAAGAGCAGTGTTAAAACAACATCGATATGCGTGATAGCGGCAATTGTTGCCGTCACATCAGCATATAATGCCGGCGCGTTCGGCATATTCAGCTCCCCGGTTTACACCCCCTTGCTATGTTTCAGGCCGGACCTCTTTGGCCTGCTTCTTCTTCAATCCGATGGCATCCCGCCCTCGGACAGCACCGTGTATAAACCAAGGTTTCTTTCCAAGCCGCGAATCTCGCGCAATCCTCAGTCCGACATCCCGTTTGGCGGGCGCAAATCGTCCATTCCCGCAGGATATGAATCTTCTACGGGGATTGATTCCACAGCGGGAAAAGTGACGAAATCGGACAAGATGGCGGGTGTGGACCTCGATTATTCCTTTCCTCTCAGCCTGGATGAATATCTTGCAGCAAGGAAAAAACAGTTGCAGAACGGAATCTGGGATTCGCTGCTGACAACGTATGACCTGAAGAAGGCACTATCGAAGGGCGACGTGGCAAGGATACTGACTCAGGCCACCGGCATGACGATTCCGGTGCCGCCCAACCCGGTGATGAGCCTTTTCGGCAAACCGGAAATCAACATTAACGTGAACGGCGAGGTGAACCTCAGGCTGGGGTGGCGCTGGGATTCGCAGAATCTCGGCACCGTGTCGGCTTTCGGCCAGACTCAGTCGTCACCGGTCTTCAGCCAGGACATCAGGGTGAACGTCAACGCCAGCATCGGCGACAAGCTGAAGCTCGGCCTGGACTGGAACACTCGCAGGACGTTCGACTTCGATAACAAGTTCAAAATCGGGTACGAGGGCTACGACGACGATATTATCAAGCTCGTGGAAGTGGGAAACGTCGATTTCCCGATTCCTTCCACTCTGATCGGCGGCGGGCAGTCGCTTTTCGGCATCAGGGCGGACTTCCAGTTCGGCCCGCTTTATCTGAAATCCGTTTTCTCGCAGAGAAGGGGGCAGAGGAAGTTCATTGACGTCAGGGGCGGGGCAAGCAAGCAGCCCTTCAGCATCAGAGCCTATGACTATGCCAAAAACCACTTTTTCCTTGACACGACATACAAAGAAATATACGACGAGTACTTCAAGAATTCCACGCCGATAATACCGAACTCGCAGAAGGCCAAAGAAATGCGTGTGAAGAGGTTCGAGGTGTGGGAGTCCACGAACGACATAAAAGAAGCAGCGCTATCCTCGGCCAACTCAATAGCAATTG
>CAZIHB010000093.1:0-7489 GCA_964538535.1 uncultured Hyphomicrobiales bacterium
ACCCTGCCGAACACGGAGGAAGGAGAAAAAACATGCGGGCCGGCCGGGCAAAGAGACGCGGGCTGGCTGATACGCCTCGTGCCGGCAAATGAGGATGACGAGATAAAGATACTCGGCGGATATTGATTGCACCGCATCACAGTGATTTAATTTCAGAATTTGATACATGAAACAAGGAACGAGATCAGGAAATGAGCAAAAAAATTATATTACTTTTAGCCTGTGCAGTCATGCTGCTCGCCGCTTCATGCACAAAAGATGACGAGCCGGCAAAATATGACTCAACGGGCAACCCCGCGCTCGTGATAGTGGCGGAGAATAATGACGGGCTCCTGACGGGCGATCTGGCGAGCCTTTTCGAGCAATACAGGACCCAGGCAGTGCAGGCACTCGCGCAGCTTTTCGAAATAGACGCCGGGCAGATGGACGGGATGAGCCTGAACGAGATAATAGAAAATTTCGGCGAGCCCTGGCAATTGAAAAGTATCAGCAATTCCGCGGAAAATCACTATCGAAAGATCATTATCCTCCGGAATGACAAGGCCACGCTGCCGGTGCTGCTCGATTCGCTGAAATACCTCTCTGCCAATAAGTATGACATCGATATGGTGTTCTGCCTGCACGGCAGCCCGACAAGCATCAGCCTCAGCGACGGCAGCCATGACATAGCCGACTTCACCGGCAGGATAAAGTCGGCAGGCGTGAAGATCAGAGCCCTCTACCAGACGTGCTGCTACGCCGCGGAAACGATCGATGAGTGGAGCGGGATCGGGCTGCAGGCAGTGAACGGTGCCGTGGGCAGGAACCAGCTCACGATGTTTTCCCCCGCTTATTTTATTGATGAATGGACAAGCGGGCGCAGCTTCAAGGATGCCGTCAGCAGGGCAAGGGAGCGTGAAATAGAGAAACTGAAGACTTACGGCGGCACTCTGCCGGTATTCTCAATATTTCTGACCGGCCAGGTGCTTACGGAGAGCAGTCATAAATTCGGCGGGGCGAACCCCGGCCTTATGTGGAGTGAATTCCCTATATGAAAAATACACCTAAATATAAATAATTTAACGGAATAAGTGCATTTATTTCCCGGATAATTGATTAATTTGAATTTTGTATATACTTGTAAATTATTGGCAGGACTATGCCATGAAATTTCTTCTGGTGCTTTTTCTCCTTTTTGCCGGCATCATGCTTGCCGCGAATTATTCACTAAAGAAAATAAGAAGGATGCTCACGAACCTGACTAACCCGGGGCAGCACGGCACACCCGGGCCGAGCTCGGACGAGGTCGGCGGCGAAGTGCTTTACCGATCTGACGAGATGACCGTGCTGAAGGGCGAAGCAGGCAGAAAATCCGCGGGGGAGGAATAAATGTCGAGAGTCTCCGCGGCAGACAGCACGGCCCCCGTGATAGCGGCGATCGACGTGGGCACGAACTCCTTCCACATGGTGGTGGCATCCGTGGACAGGAAAGGCATGATGAGCATACACACACGCGAAAAGGAGATGGTTCGCCTTGGCTCGGGCGGCGGCGACATGAAGTACTTGCTTGATGACGCCGTGCAGCGCGGAGTGAAGACTCTCGAGACCTTCGAGAAAATAGCGCGCAGCTCGGACGCCATGGTTCGCGCCGTGGCAACGAGCGCCGTCAGGGAGGCCCTGAACCGCGACGAGTTCCTCGAGAGGGTGTGGGAGCACACGGGGATCGATGTGGAAGTGGTCTCCGGCGCCGAAGAGGGCAGGCTGATATACGTCGGCGCCCTGCACGCCGTGCCGATTTTCGAACTGAAAACGCTCGTGATAGATATAGGCGGCGGATCGACCGAGACAATAATCGGCCACAGGGGCGAAGTGCTCTACGTGAACAGCGAGAAGCTCGGTTCGATACGAATGACCAAGAGATTCTTCGCCGACGGCAATTACAGCCGCGAAGACGTGAAGGCCTGCCGCGAGTACATCAAGGGCGAATGGGCCCCGGTGATGAAAAGACTTGCCTCCGTGGGCTTCGAGCTTGCCGTGGGCACCTCGGGCACCATAGAAACTATAGCGGGCATGGTGCTGGCGTCAAGAAATCAGCCAATTCCCGACGTGCTGAACGGGTACTCCGTGGAAGCCGGAGACGTGCTCGACGTCATCAAATCGATAGCGAAAGCCGAAACAAACGAGAAACGCCTTGCCCTGCCCGGGATGGACCCCTCGAGGGCCGACATCATTCTCGGCGGGGCGCTGATACTCGAGCGCGCCATAATGGACCTCGGCATCAGGAAAATCCTGCTATCCCCCTATGCACTTCGCGAAGGCATAGTCTTCGACACAATACAGAAGATGGACGACCTTCGGGAATTCCGCCACCTGGTGCACCTGAGATACGAAACTGTGAGCAGCCTCTGCTCATTCTACAGGGTGGACATGAGCCACGCCGCGCATGTGACGAGGACATCCCTGAGCCTCTTCGACGACCTTTCGGGCGTGCACAGGCTGGGGAGCTGGGAGCGGGAAATGCTCGAGGCAGCGGGTATGCTTCACGACGTGGGATACAACATCTCGCACGACTCTCACCACAAGCACAGCTATTATATAATCACCCATTGCGACATGCCGGGCTTCACAAACGACGAGGCCGAGATGATAGCAAATATAGCCAGGTACCACAGAAAAAGCCACCCGAAGAAAAAGCACGAGAATTTCAGCAGGCTCTCAGCCTCAAAGCAAGCAGTGATAAGAGTTCTGGCAGGAATTTTGCGAATAGCCGAGGGAGTGGACAGAAGGCAATTGCAGGTGGCAAAGGGTGCAAGAGCAAAAACGGCACGGAAGGGCGATGGCGACATCACTATTATTATTGAAAAAGACGAAAAAAATTTATTGCCCGATATCGAGGTGTGGGGCGCAGTTCGAAGGAAATTGCTCCTCGAGGAAGCATTAAATCGAAAAATTTTTGTAAAAATGGTGTGACAAAATCGAGGTTCAACTGTTGTTATATTTAGAGAGTGGACAAATTTGAAAAAAGTGGAAAAAAAACAGCCGGAAGCCGGGAAAAAAATGAGGAACGAAAAAAGTAATTTTATATACAGATAATTTTTACAATATTAGGAGTTGTGGAAAACCGTAAAAAAGGGAAGGGAAATAGAAATTGTTCTTTATAAATGATTTTATTTGTTTTACAAGAGGTAAGTGATGAACCGAAAACTTACGAAATTGCTCGCAGCGCTATTCGCTGTGTTCCTCGTATCTTCGGCAGTCGGCTTCGCACAGGTCGATTTGAAGAAGATCAAGGAAAATCTGCCAAAGATGCTTGGCGCGAACAACGCGGGAACGGAATTTGTGATGTCGTTCCACCCGTGCTGGGAAGAAAACGGCCCGAACAACAAGATCAAGATTTACGTATCTTCCGGCGTGGCCACCCAGGTTAATCTTTATATACCGGCTATCCAGGGCGATCAGCCGTTAATGAGCAAGAAGACAGTGCCGAACGACGTTATCGAATTCAACCTCGATCCGAACGTCGCCCAGTGCTACTGCCGCGGTGCAGGTGGCGGAATGAAACCGCTGCCGTCACAGGTGTTCAAGGGCAAAGCCATTATAATCAAAGCTGAAGCCCCTATTATCTGCTACGGCGTGACCCGCTATCAGTACACATCGGACAGCTACATTGCCTTCCCGACAAATACGCTCGGCAAGACATACGTGATTGCCGCTTATACTGAAACGTGTAATGAGCAGGCTCAATACCTGAACCCTTACACTTCAATCTGCGGCGTTTACGACAACACGAGAGTGACCTTTACTCTCGGCGGCAACAACAACTCATTTATCGAAAACGATGATGAATCCAAAAAGATTTATCCCGGCCAGTCGGTAACAAAAGTGATTAACAAAGGCGACGTGTGGTTGATAGCAGGCCTCGGGCCTTTCAACGACATCACGGGCAGCTTCGTGAGAGCCACGAAGCCCGTGTCCATCATGTCGGGCAACCACTGCGTTTACATTCCTCAGGAAGCAGGTGCCTGCGACTTCACGATTGAGCAGGAAATGCCGATTGATGCCTGGGGCACAAGATATCACGTGACCCCTATTTATGGAAGAAAGAAGTCCTCACCACTGAGGTTCTTCGTGAAAGAAAGCAACACGATGATATATCGCGACGGCAGTGAGATCGGTATGGTGTCCGACCCGTTCGGCATGGAAAATATCGGCTGGATGGAGAAAAGAGCTAATCCTGATACGAACACGACAGCCGTCTTTTCAGCAGAAAAGCCATTTTACGTGGTGCAGTACAACGCGGGGCAGGGCGATGACAATGTTTCTTCCGACCCGTTCCAGCTTGGCCTGACACCTGTAGAGCAGTATCAGAAAGAAATCATTTTCAACACTCCCGGCATCAGGGGCGGATTCGGCTTCACGGTTAACTACGTGAACCTTGTTTATCTCGCGACGCCGGAAGGCCAGATCCCGGATGACGTGGAATTCGGAACTGTCGGCGCCGGCTCGCAGATAATGTGGAGAAAGCTGTCACTCGTGGACGGCAACCCCGGCACGCCTTTCGACGAGCCCGCCAATGACCAGGGAAGAAAATACTACTCCAAAACGATCAAAATCCCTGTGGACGGCGTATATAAAGTAAGGGCCGCGGATCCATTCGCAGCTTACGCATACGGATTCTCCGATTATGATTCATACGGACACCCGTGCTCAGTGGCTCTTGCCGATCTTCAGAAGAAAGACACGATTCCTCCGGTGCCGACCTACAAGATGCAGTGCGACGGTGAAATCAGAAGCAAAGACGGCCTTATCACAGATATGCCGAACGAAGAAGACTACAGGTCGAACCTGTCGATGATCATATTCGACAGGGACAACTCCTATAACTATGATTTCAGCTATGACGACTTCATGCCCGGTGAGACACGCGCAACGAACTGGTCCCTGAAAGTAAAAGACCCGAACCAGGACGCTCTTGCAGTCATCACCTTTGCCGACCGCTCCGGCAATGATACAACAATCACCGTTGAGTATCACGCAGTTAAGCTTTCACTGTCGCCGAAGACATATGACTTTGGCACAATGAAGCAGGGCGAAACAAAGACAATGAATTTCAAGGTTAAGAATGAATCGTCAACATCGGTTGCATTCCTCAGCGATTTGAAACTTCTTTCAACCGACAACAGCGTGAACTCGGGCTTCAAGCTTGACTTCCCCTGGGACATCAAAGATCCTCTGAAGCCGGGCGAATCAAGAGATTTCACAATCACGTTTACAGCCGGCGGTGACGGCGATTACCAGGATTCGATCGGCGTGGGCGACACATGCTTCTTCCGCTGGCAGTCCAAGGTTGCCGGCCGTGTTGGCAGCCCGATCATCAACGTGAGCGATGCCTCTTTCGGCTCTGTTACAGTAAACAAACAGTCCAGCCCGAAATCGGTTATCATCAAGAACACAGGCTCCACACGACTCGTGATCACGAGCTTTGTCGGCCCGACACAGGCAGTTTACAAAACAGAACTTCCGGAAATCACTCCTGAGAAACCTCTGTATATAGCCAAGGGCGGCGAATATAACTTCTCGGTTACATTCACTCCTGACGCTGTGAAAGACTACCCGGATTCGATAGTGTTCATCTCTGATGCAGACCGCAAGATCGACCCCGTGTGCGTGCTCTCAGGTAACGGTATCCAGCCCGGCCTTGAAGCAACAAGCGACAACTGGCTGAACAAGAGAGTTGACCTGCCGAGATACACTCAGCACGACAACTACAGGTATCCGTCAACAAACAACTCGATCATACTTACGAACACCGGAACACAGCAAGTTACCATCAACAGCATAAACGTTAAAGAAGACGTCAATGGCGACGCGTTCGAAGTTCTGGACAATGGAAACTACGTGCCTCTGAAATCCGTGCTTACAAAATACGCGGTTCAGATAGAGAAAGACGGCAAATACAACATTCCGGTATTCTTCCATCCACAGAAGGAAGGCCCGCACAAACTCGTTCTCGAATACAGCAGTGACGCAGCTGCCTGCAGCTCGACACTCGAGGGCGTGGGTATTTTCCCGAAATCATCAACACAAGACTACGACTTCGGCACCAGGGTTATCGGCGACCAGCCTTCCAAGAAGACTATCCGCTATACTAATGAGAACTGGGGCCCCTACGCAGATTCACTGACAATCACGAACCTCGTCGTTAACCCGGCAGGCGCAATCGTTGCCACGCTCGGCGGCGATCCCGGCAATGAAGGCTTTGCTTATGACGCGACGCAGATAATGAAAAACGGAACTGAAACAGTGATTTACCCGATCGTGCTCCAGCCCGGTGAATATATAGACTTCCCGGCCGAATTCCACGCAAAGAGAAACGGCAACCATGCCGCATCGCTCACCACGGAATCCGATGCTGAAGCAGAAGCCGTTTCAAACTGGAAAGGTTTCGGCATCAACGAATTGCTCGTTATCAAAGAAGGCAAGCAGCCCTCAATCTGCATGAATACAACAGACGAAATCGTTGTCAACCTTGAGAACCAGGGCACAAGCGCCGTCGTTATTCCGGCAGATGCTTTCTCGCTGGTTAACAACACGAGCACTGCATTCTCAATCGCCAAGGTTGTTCTGACATCAGACGGCTCGGTAATTGACATAACGAAAGATTTCAGCCTTGAACCAAAACAGAACATCGACGTTCACATCACCTACGCCCCGACGGACGTATCGACGAACTACCCCGGTGCTGTTCACAAAGCTGAACTGAACGTGAAGACGAACTCGATCACGGCAGAATATCAAGTGATGAAGAAAGAAGTAGTTGGAAAATCCTCACACTTCTCGCGCGTTACCAACGGCGCCATCAACAACCAGAAGGACGTTACGGTAAGGCCTGGCCAGGATGTTGCACACCTTGACCCGATCACCTACACGATCACTGTTGCCGCAGGCGAAGACATGAGCCTTGCAAACGTGACCGAATACACGGCGAAACTTACCTACAAGAAGGACTTCCTCAGCATAAGAGAAGAGAACAACAAGTATCTCGTAGCCCCCGGCAAGGATATGCCCGGCGACTACAAGGTAACCAGCGTGAAGCTCGAACTCGACAAAGCAACAAACGTTGAGACGGCTACGATCACGATGAAAGGCACAACAAAGATCGCGACGAAAGCTGAATACCAGCTCCTCAAGGTTGAATTCTTCGCATTCCTGCCATGGTATGAAGCCGATAACGGCAAAGTGGTAGTGAAAGAAAGAAAGACAACGATCGCTCATGTTGTTGACGACAATGACCAGTGCGTTGATTACACGATTGCACAAGAGCCGACAGCCAACCTGACGGAAGTCTGCGAAAATAACCTTCGCCCGATAGCAATCTCCTCGGTCAAGTTCGGCCTGGCACCTGTTGCCCCGAACCCGGTATCAGCCAAGGGCGGTGAGATCAGCTACTCCGTAGGTTTGAAAGGCATGACTGAAATCAAGCTCTTCAACAGCGGCAGCGAGCTTGTTA
>CAZIHB010000094.1:0-7487 GCA_964538535.1 uncultured Hyphomicrobiales bacterium
CCTCTATCATAACCTTCAGCCCTTCGCACTGCTTAATATATTCAACCAGCCTCGCGAGGTTCATCACGGTTGCGGGGTTGGAGAAGTCGAACTCATCAGTATCAACTTTGAAGAGAATATCAGGGAAATCCGTTTTCGTACCGATTTTTGGCGGCTCGGGGCAACCGTTACGGCCCTTCACCGTGCTTGCCACGCCGGCAACAAGCGGGCAGTCGTCTTCGCCGTCTATTATCTTGTCCCCGTCAGTGTCGGGATTGAGTGCGTCGGTGTTGGTTTTCATCACTTCAGTGCCGTCTGTGAGCTTGTCTTTATCAGTGTCCTGAATCAACGGGCTGGTTTTGTATTTAAGCACTTCATCGCCGTCTGTGAGCAGGTCCCCGTCAGTGTCGGCTTTAACCGGGTCGGTTTTGTATTTAAGCACTTCATCTCCGTCATTGAGCCCGTCTCCGTCTGTGTCGGTTTTGACCGGGTTAGTCTTGTATTTAATTACTTCATCTCCGTCATTGAGCCCGTCTCCGTCAGTATCGGCGAGAAGGGGGTTCGTGGAGTATTTCTTTACTTCGTCACCGTCGTTGAGTCCGTCCCCGTCGGTGTCGGCGAGAAGCGGGTTTGTCTTGTAAGTGTTGACTTCTTCGCCGTCGGTTAGCAGGTCTCCGTCGGTGTCAGGAATTTTGGGATCGGTTTTATAAGTGTTGACCTCAAGTCCGTCGTTTAGCCCGTCGTTATCGGTGTCGGCAAGTGTCGGATTGGTGCCGTAAGTTTTCACCTCGTCACCGTCAGTGAGGCCGTCGTTGTCGGTGTCGGCGGCTTTCGGGTTAGTTCCGTATTTAAGCACTTCCTCTCCGTCAGTGAGGCCGTCGGCATCAGTATCCTTATCGAGCGGGTCGGTGTAGTATTTATAAACTTCTTCCCCATCCAGAAGCCTGTCACCGTCAGTATCGGGGTTGCGCGGGTCGGTCTTCCTCGCTATTTCCTCGCCGTCTTTCAGCCCGTCGCTGTCGCTGTCCGCCTTGATGGGCGAAGTGTGATAGGTGAACACCTCGTCGTAATCATTCAGTCCGTCTCCATCGGTATCGGGGTTTTTCGGATCGGTGTGGTAATCGAAGAATTCGGCCCCGTCTTTCAGCCCGTCTCCGTCAGTATCGGGGTTGCGCGGGTCGGTGCCTATTTCTTTTTCGCGCGCGTTTGTCAGCCCGTCCTTGTCATAGTCCGCGTCGCCGAGTATATAATAGGAGAAGCCAACGCCGAAAGTAAGCAGCACGTCGTTGTCCGAGCCTTCAACCTTGTAATCATCCAGGTAATCAGTGCCGGTGAAGCGCAGCGTGCCTCTGCCGTTTAGGACGAGGTTGTCCGTGACGTAAGCCTCGAAACCGATTCCGGCCGGAAATTCGATTTTCTGCTTGTCATACTTACCGTTGATATTATTGGGAAGCGAGCCTCCTGACCCCGTCTTTCCTGCCTTCGGCTCCCAGTTCATCCAGCCCACACCGCCGAATACATACGGCACGAAGGATTGCGTCGGGAAAAGGTTCAGCGTGGCATAAAGCTCGTATGTATTAACCCTGATGGAATTGAGGTCAGCTATCCTCACCGTGCCTGCCGTGCCGGGATAAGCATCGCCCTGCTTTGCATCCTTGCCGAAATAGTCCGGATATTTTTCAATGGCGTCTTTATCAGTTTTATACCTGATCTGCCCCAGCCCGGCAGTTGCCTGCAGGGAAAGGGATTTAAAAATGTTGTATCTTAAGAAAATATCTCCCCCGAGCCAAAATTGATTATCAGTGAACTCGCCCCAGTATTTTGTTCCCCCGGCGTTGAAGCCGAAAGCAAGCCTGTCGGGTTCGCTTTGAGCATTCATCGGCGCTGTGGAAACAATTGCTGCAGCTGCTACTAATATAGTCGCCCAAAAAATCTTCATTTTAAATCCTCTTTTGTTATGGTTTACTGCTTCGCAAAAATAAAAAAGTTTACTTTGCAATTTTAACGATAATTAATTCCAAATATTTGATAAACAGTGCCATTTCAAGAATTTTCCTATTTTTTTTGTGCATTCACTGATTAATGCCCTTCAATCTTAGAAAAAATGGTTATTTTATATTGGTTTTTTAGGAAAATTTGAGAATGATGATGAGGCTTTTCATAGGCATATTCGTCGATAAAACGCTGTTCGAGGGGGTATTCGGCCGGATTAAGGAAGAATTCCGCGAGGCAGTGCGCGCGAAATGGGTGGAAAAGGACAATCTCCACTTCACTGTGCAGTTCCTTGGCGAGGCTGATGATGCAGCGCTCGGGGCAATCCTCGATTCGGCGGGCGATGATTTCAGGGAATACAACTCTCCGCTCGAGATAAGCGGGCTTTCCGCATTCCCGAACACGCGCGGCCCAAGGGTGCTCTATGCTGACGTGTTCAATCCGGAGGGTTCGCTTTTCGCCGCGCAGGCCGCGATACAGGGCAAAATGAAGAAACTCGGATTCAAGCCCGAGGGCAGGAAGTACGTGCCGCACATCACACTCGCGCGAATTAAGGAATGCTGTCCGGAAGAATTCGCGAGGGCATTCAAGGTGGAAAAAGACAGGTACTTCGGTAAGATGGAAAACTTCAGAATATGCCTTGTTAAGAGCGATCTGACACGTACGGGCCCAATTTACACCGTGATAAAATAATTTGCCGGCTAAAACAATGATCGCTTTGAAGTGTCATAGAAGAGAAAAAATCGGGATAAGGATGAGGATATATTTTTTTCTGGGTTTGCTTTTTGCCGCTTTTTCAGCGGGCGTGCTTAAGGCTGAAGTGAAGACTGAAGACAGCGAGCCAAGGCCCGATGCCTTTCATTTCGACGCGGTTGTATTCAAGGGCGCGAAACCCGGCGAGGCCCGCGTGGATGTTTACACCATCGTGCCCTATGAATCGCTGTACTTCGTTAATTCAGGAAAGGTATTCGGGGCGAAATTCAATATTACCGTCTCGGTATTTGACACGGCAGGAAGCAAGGTGACTGAA
Source organism: uncultured Hyphomicrobiales bacterium (assembly GCA_964538535.1). GTDB lineage: Bacteria > Bacteroidota > Ignavibacteria > Kapaibacteriales > UBA2268 > CAZIHB01. The sequence continues at coordinate 3,002 of CAZIHB010000094.1, forward strand.
AAATCGTTCGAGCGCCTGGCCAAGGAAACGGATTACTTCGTGACGCAGGGCGGCACTGCCAAGTTCGACTTCTCACAGACCATACTCAGCCTGCCCAAGGGCAGCTACAAGCTGAAAGCGACACTGAGCGACGATTTCAGCAAGGCCGTTTACGATAAATCCAGAAGCATCACCGTGATTGACTTTGATGCTTATGATGTTTCGCTCAGCGGGATACTGCTCTTAAGCTCAATTGAAGAGAATAAAGGAAAATACAAGATAACGCCGCACGTGTCGGATAATGTCGGCAATCTGAAGGACGGCTTCTTTACATTTTTCGAAGTATATAAGACAAAACCCGGCGCGGACACAATCGATTTCGTTTATGAGATTTACGACTCGGCCAATAAATACGTCGCGTCCGGCCCGAGATACAGAAAAGTGATCACCGAACCGCGCACCCAGGTTTACCTGCCGGTCGCGGGCATTCCACCGGCAGCCGCGACGGGGACGTACACGCTGAAAGTGGCCGGCATCAAGCCGTCAGCGAGCCCCGATTGGCGCCCTGCCGATTACATTGCCATGGCACAGAGGTCCATCAGGTTCGTGCAGACTTTCGGCGGGACGGTGATGAATGATATTAACCTGGCAATAAAGCAGCTTCGATACGTGGCGAATCAAAAAGATATGGATTTCATCGAGGAAGGCAAGACGATAGAGGAAAAAACGGAAAGGTTCCGCAGGTTTTGGAAGAATCTCGACCCTACGCCCGAAACCGAGCGCAACGAGGCCTTCGACGAATACTACGCGCGCGTGGCCTTCGCCGACAGAAACTTCAAGGCCTACACACAAGGCTGGCAGACTGACAAGGGCATGGTGTATATAACATACGGGCTGCCATTCCAGGTGAACAAGCAGACAGGCACCGACGGGAAGCTTTACGAAACCTGGACTTATCAGAGCAACAGGGAGTTCGTGTTTGTCGATAACACCGGTTTCGGCGACTTCAGGCTCGTCAGGCCGCTCGTGGTATCTGAAAAATACAGGTACAAGGGAAATAAATAATATTGTAAACTGGTTATTAACAATACAGCAGCCCGGAAGTTCCGGCTGCAAAGAAAGGGAATAATAATGAAAACTACGGTTATAATACCTGCCGGCGGTCTTGGTAAAAGAATTGGCGGCAACTTGCCGAAGCAATTTATCGAAATTGGCGGGGTGCCGATCATGGCGCGAACCGCCGGTATTTTCCAGGAAATGGATGAAATTGATTCTATTGTTATTTCAGTCCACAGCGAGTGGTACACCTATACTAAGGAAATGATAGCAAAATACGGGCTGACAAAAGTCAGGGAAGTGGTTGTCGGCGGAAAGGACAGACAGGACTCAGTCGCTAATGCTTTGATCACCAACACCGTGAAAGAATCCGAGCTTGTGCTTACTCACGATGCTGTCAGGCCCTTTGTTACGCGTGAGCTTATCAAAGCCCTCGTGGAAAGCGCCGAGGAATACGGCGCCGTGATTCCCGTCACAAAGCCCACCGACACTATTAAGGAAGTGAGCAACCGCGGCACGATCAACAAGACTCTCGACCGCTCGAAACTCTGCATGGTGCAGACTCCGCAGGCTTTCTGGACGGATATCATCATCAATGCCTACCAGAAGGCAAGCTCGGCAAGCTATCGCGCCACTGATTGCGCCGGCCTTGTGGAGTTCATCGGCTACAAGGTGTTTTCCATCCCCGGCGAGGAAACTAACATCAAGATATCGACTCCGCTGGACCTGAAAATCGCGGAATTCATGTTGAAAGAAGGATTGGCCGGCAAATAAATAATCTGGCAGGGTGTGGAGTTCGTGCCGGAAAGAACCGCATTAATGGAAAGAATCGAAAACCTCACGGGGTGGAAGCCTCATCCCGCGAGGTTCAAGATTATCAGGGACACGAGCGACTGGCTGAACATCTCTCGAGGGGATGCTCTCGTGCTCGAGGGCAGGGCGTACGCCGCCCGGGGGTGCATGCGCGAGTCGCGGTTCGGCATTGACGACCAGCCGAAATACTGGGTGCTGAGCTGCATAGATCTCGAAGACGGCTCGGAGAAGATCGTCAAGACCGAGTTCCACGAGGAATTCCACGTGCATATCGGCATTTTCAAAATCAAATGCTACCGCTCCCCGCTGAAGGAAGAAGCGGCACTCAATGCCGTCAGGGGAGACGGCAGGTTCATGCAGGGCCGCGGCATGAGGGATGATGCCGGGAACAACGTCAGGGTGATTGATTATATCAACGGAAAAAGCCTCTTCAAAATTATTCCTGAAATTAAAAAAAACTATATCGATTACTACCGGGAAGACCTGCCGGCCTTGCTGCTTTCCCTCCGTGAATCATTCCGAGCGATTGAGAAGCTGCACGAGCGAGGCTATTATCACGGGGATATACGCACCGACCACCTTATTCTTGATTCCCGCACGGGATTATTTCGCTGGATTGATTTCGATCTGAACCAGAACGTGAGCGATTTCGACCTCTGGTCCATGGGGAACATACTCTGCTATGCAGCCGGCAAGGGCATCGTGACTTTTGATGCCGTGATGAAGGATCACGCCGTCCCCGGCAGCGTGAAGAAGTCGCTGGGCCGCGAGGATGCCTCAGCTTTCTACGAGTACCGCGTGATGAACCTCGGGAAGGTCTTTCCCTGCATATCTCCGCGCCTGGGGGCCATGCTCCTGAAATTCACCACCTCCCCTGCCGGCAGCTACGAGAGCTTAGGGGCTTTCCTGCAGGATTATGATGAAATGCTGGATGAAATGGCAGGATAGATAATAGTATTGCCGCGGCAGAATTATTTCACTCCATCCCACACATCGCGCCACTAGCCGCGGTGCAAATTATTTAACATCGGCGCGAAGCATAATGCGAACGAAAGATAGCTTTTCGGCAAGACGCTAATATATAATAAAATACAAAAAATCAAATTTTCCCGGCATACCGAATAGCCGCATTCATTTTTTTATCGCTGCCAATCGAGCAGGCCTTTGAAATTTAATTTTTATGGCATAATATTTGCTCGAAAGAGAAACGTTGTTTATTGTTTAAAATAGCGGACTTAAAATGGATTTGAATAACGAATACACCCTCATCGGCATAGACGGCGGCGGCACTCACACGCGCGGCGTGCTCTGGCGCGAGGGGAAAATCGCTGCAGAGGCCAAGGCCGGCACCACGAGAATCGGTGCAGTCGGGGTTGGGGAATCCTGCGAAAGAACATTGAACATGATTATAGAGCTCTGCAACAAGGCGGAAATTGAAACCTCGGAAATCGATGCAGTCGTGGTGGGCGTTGCCGGGGTGTGGCTTGAAGAAGAAAAGAAGCGCTCCGCCCAGCTGATGCGCACACTCGCGCGCGGGCAGGACGTGAAGCTTAACGACCTCGAGGTGACGAGCGACGCCGAAATAGCGCTTGAAGGGGCTTTCGGCGGCGGTCAGGGCATTATCACAATCGTCGGAACCGGATCAATAGGCCTGGGCCGCTATGGCAAGGGCAAGCTTGTCCGTTGCGGCGGCTGGGGAATCGAACTTGACGACGAGGGTAGCGGCGCGTGGATAGGCAGGGAGGGCCTTACTGCTGTCGTGAGGGCAATTGACGGGCGCGGCAGGCCGACCATAATGACGGAGAGAATTGAAAGCCTCTATCCCACAATCTCGCTGAAAGAGCCCAGAACCATCGTGAAGGCCTATGCCGAGAGAGCATTCGAATACCACATGCTCACGCCGCACGTGATGGAGTGCGCTGTCGAGGGCGACGAGGTGTGCCTGGACATCATCAAGCGCTCGTCGCGCCACCTTTCCGAGCTTCCTGACGCGCTGCTGAAGAGCTTCAAACAGAAGACCGTGGACCTCTCGCTGATGGGAGGAATCATCGAGGCAAACACGCTCCTCGCGGGATTGCTTATCGAGGAAATAAAAAAGAACGAGCGCCTTAATCTTGTCGCTCCGAAGGGCACTGCACTTGACGGCGCTCTCTCGATGGCTGCCGCCATGGTTGAAGAAGGGATGTGACAAGCATATAAAAAACAATATAAATACGACGCGGGGGCGGTTGCTGAATCGCCCCGGATATTTATATTTTACTATTTTCCTCCCACAGCCTGCCGGAATTAACGTCCGACATGGCACGCTCCGCTCCTGAGGCCGCGATTGCTTCCATGGCAAGCTTAGCCTTGTCGAGCATCAGGGCAAGCTCCGCGCCTTCCTCCGGGGCAAAATCAGAGAGCACGTAGTCGATCATCCCGCCCGGCGGGAAATTCTTACCGATGCCGCAGCGAAGGCGCAGAAAATCATGCGTGCCAAGCTCCTCGATGATGGATTTCACCCCGTTGTGGCCACCATCTGAACCGCCCCGCTTCAGATGGATCTTCCCCACCGGGAAATTGTATTCGTCAACGATGATAACTACATTTTCAGGCTCGATGCCGGCACCCTCGCACACTTTTCTCACTGCTTCGCCGC
>CAZIHB010000095.1:0-7453 GCA_964538535.1 uncultured Hyphomicrobiales bacterium
TATCGACAAAGATGGCCACCATGAAGCCGATGAATACCAATGCAAAAAGGCCTAATAGATAAGGTGACGTCTTACGTATTCGTTCAAATGTTCCCATTAGTAAAAAAACTCCCGAAAAAATATTGTAATTACATCTAAAATTTTCAGTTTCTACGAATCTGATACACTATTAATACAAGCTACAAATTTAGTCAGCTTTAAGAAATAATCCAATTGATTTTAGCAAGGATTTATTTATTAGCCTTTTTCTTGCTTTGCTTTGCCTTGGGTTTTCCCTTGCCGAGCCCGATTCCATTGCACCTGTGATCGTTAATCCCGTCGCCATCTTTGTCGATAAACACGTCTTTTCCGTTTTTTCTTATCATTTTATTCTTGCGTTTGCAGCTGTCAGGGCACTTTTTGCTCTTAGTGCAGATCACGCTGTCGCTTATCGTAACCGATGCCGGCACGCTGCTCTTCACAGCCGTGCGGTCTGCCTTGGGCTTGACGCCGGGCGCCTGCTGCATCGATGCCAAAGCAATCACCAGTATCAAAACAATTTCCCTCATAACTCACCTTGCCTGACTATTCTTTTTCGTGCAATTTCGACAGTTTATACCTGAGTGTCCGTTCCGATATATTCAATATTTCCGCCGCTTTTGTCTGGTTCCCGCCCGTCTGCCGCAGTGCCTTCTCTATCATTCCTCTTTCAAGCATCTCTACTGCCTGGTTCAGGTCGTCAATTTCTGACAGGGCTCCCCTCGCGGAGCAATCCTGTCTGGCTATCTCAAACACGCATTCCGGCAGATCTTTTTTGGATATAATTTTGTCCCGTGTTAATACTACTGCTCTCTGAATAATATTCTCAAGCTCCCTGACGTTGCCCGGGTACCTGTATTTCAAAAGCACCTCGGCAGCCTCCCTGGATACTCCCTCCACTTGTTTGTTGTTGCTTTCCGAGTATTTCCGGATGAAATGATCTATCAGGTAGGGTATATCGCCTTTCCTTGTGCGAAGCGGAGGTATTTCAATTGTCACCACGTTCAGCCTGTAGAACAGATCCTCTCTGAACTCGTTCCTGGCAATCATTTCCTCCAGGTTTCTGTTCGTGGCGGCAATAATTCTTACATCGGTATTGATCGACTTGTTGCTGCCCAGCCTCTGCACCTCGCCGAATTGAATCGCCCGGAGCAGCTTCACCTGGATTGCCGGCGGAATATCCCCGGCTTCGTCGATAAATAGTGTGCCGCCGTCCGCCTCCTCAAATTTTCCTTTTCTCGAGGAAGATGCACCGGTGAACGCGCCTTTTTCATGCCCGAAAAGCTCGCTTTCGAACAAAGTTTCGGGCATAGCCGCGCAATTGATCACTATGAATGGCTTGTCGCTGCGGTCGCCTGCAAGATGGATTGCCCGCGCCACGAGTTCCTTGCCGGTGCCGGATTCTCCCCTTATCAGCACTCCCGCCTTCGATGCAGCCACCCGGGCGGCTGTGTTGAGAGCGCTGTCCATCTCGGGGCTGTTCGTGACGATCGATGCGAAAGAATATCGCTCTATCAGCTGCTTCTTCAGGAATTCGTTCTCCGAGATCAGCATAGACCGCTCGTTGGCTTTTTCAATGACCATAAGCAACTCCATCAGGTCAACCGGCTTCTGTATGTAATCATAAGCGCCGGATTTCATCAGGCCCACCGCGTCCTCTATGCTGCCGTATGCCGTCATCACAATCACGGGTGTGATCGGGTTTATGCGGATTATCTCGTTCAGCACTTCCGCGCCGCTCATATCCGGCATCTTGAAGTCCGTTAGAACGAGGTCTATGCTTTTTTCCGAGAACACCTTTATCCCGTCCGTCCCATTGCCGGCATCGAACACACCGAAGCCTTTCTTCTGAAGAAATCCCTTCAGCGTCTCCCTCTGGGCTGCCTCGTCATCGATGATCAGTATGTTGTATCCCTTCATTTCATCATCTTCTTCGTATTATATCTTTTCAGATACGGCAAGCTCCGTGCCATAACGCGCGCCGAACATCGGGGCGCTGCCGGCGCTTCAAATCAGCGGTGTTACAATCTACAAAATATTAAATTACGACATTTGTGTCGAATTCAGCCAAAATTTGTCGCTCGTGCAACTCAATTTTCTGCTTTAATCAGCGGCAGTTCCACGATGAACTCTGATCCTTCACCGGGATGGCTTTCCACCCTGATCCTGCCCATCAGCGTGTCCACGTATCTTTTGACTATTGCAAGCCCCAGCCCGCTGCCCGAAATGCTTCCGACATTCTTTCCCCGGTGGAATGGCTCGAAAAGATAAGGCAGGTCATCGCCGCTGATTCCGATGCCATTGTCGGTCACTGTCAGCTTTGTCATGCTGTCGTCGTCCTCAAGCTTCAGAACCACCATTGCCCCGGGAGATGAATACTTAACAGCGTTCCCCAGCAGGTTTCGAATTATATGCCTAAGCAGGAGCATATCTGAAATTACAATCTTACGTGCCACATTATACTCGCAAACGATCGGATGCTGATTCCTGTCCATGATCCTTATTTCATCGCTCACGGAGTCGCATATGCTGACGATATCGCATTTTATCAGGTTTGTATGTTTTTGGCCGCCGTCGCTCTTTCCGATTATCAGCACGTCTTCCAGAAGGCGTGTCATTTCTTTAACCGAGGACTGAATTTTCTCAATGTTCTTCACGAATGCTTCTCTGTCCTGCTTTGAAAAGAGAATGTCCAGAATATAAGTTGATGACAGGATGACCGTGAGCGGGGTGCGGTATTCATGCGACACCATGGAAATAAAATTCGTCTTCAGCTCGTTCAGCTCCTTCTCTTTCTTGAGCATTTCCACCAGGTCCTCCTTGGCTTTCTGCAATTCTTCCTGGGCCCGTTTTCTTTCGATCACCTCGAACTGAAGGTCTGAAAGCGCGCTTTCAAGCTGCGAGGTACGGTCCTGCACCCTGATCTCAAGCTCTTTATTGATGTTGGTTATCTGGTTTTCATACCACTTGCGCTTTGTGATGTCCTCTATTATTATGGCTATATATCCCGAAATTGGCGAGAATACCGATATTGAATACCACTTCTCGTTGTTTTCCGAGAAGATCTCGGTTTTATACGTTCCGCCAACCCTCGTTATCACCTGGAACTTCTCAAGCTGATCCTCCGTGAAGCCGATAAAATTGCCGGAGCAGAAGCTGCCGATTATGTGCTGCCTGTCTATGCCGAGTATATTGCAAAGAGCCTCGTTCACTTCCACATACATGAAGCCGGTGAATTTTCCCTCCTCGTCAGTCATCATCTTGTTCAGCGAGAATCCCTCGGCCATATTTTCAAAAAGAGCCCTGAACTTGCTTTCGCTTTCCACCAGAGCTTCCTCTGCCTGCTTCCATTCGCTTATGTTCTCGATGATGCCGTCGAAGTATTCTGCCTTCCCGTCCGGCGTAAGATAGGTGGTGCCGGTGTCGCGGCCCCAGATAAGCTCGCCGCGCATGGTTCTCAGCTGCACTTCCTGTGTGAAGTACTTCTGCGAGTTGTCAGGGCGCGCATCAACCCTTTTTATTATTTTGGAGACAATCATGTCGTTTATATTTGCTTTTTTCAGGTCTGCCACGCTCTCAAACCCGAGCATCGAGGCCAGGGCGGGATTGGCCTGAATGATTTTGCCGTCCTTCATCACCCTGTAAACGCCGACCGGGAGCTTGTTGGCGAGCGTGCGATATTGCTCCTCGCTGTTTATCAAGGCTTCTTCTGCCTGTTTTTTATAGATGGCAATGGCAACCTGATCAGAAACGAACCGGAGCACGTCCAGATCCCTCTGCTTGTAGCAGTCGCAGTCTTCGTAGTTTTGGATCACGATGGCGCCGATGACTTCATTGCCGAGCCTTAACGGCACTCCCATCCAGACCTCAGGCATCGAGCCAACGCTGTCAACGATGCCGTTTTTCTCCAGCTCCATTATTTCGTCCTTTTTCAGGAGCAAAGGCACGTTATTCCTGATCAGGTATGCCGTCAGCGTCCTGCCGGCCGGGAATGTCGTGAAGAAGTCCTTCTCGTCAATAAAGAACGGAAGCTGAAGTGTGTCCTGTTCTTTGTTATATAGCGCGATGAAGAAGTTCTTTGTATCGACAATTTTGCTCAATTGCTGCTTGATAACCGGGAAAAGGCCTTCAAGATCGCTGTATAAATTCGTTGCATTCGAAATATCGTAAACAACTCTTTGCACGAGCGAGTTCCTCTTGCTCTCTGTTATATCCCTCTGTATTCCCACCATCCTTGCGGGGCGGCCCTCATCGTCCCATTCCACCACGTTGCCGCGGCAGAGTATCCAGATCCAGTCGCCGGACTTGTGCCGCAGCCTGAACTCTATCTCAAGCTGGCTTCTCTTTCCGGAAAGATTCCTTATAAGGTCAAGAATAACATATTTCTCGTCCTCCGGATGAAGCAAACGGCGCCAGGAGTTCATTGTCGGCTCGAGTTCATTCTCTTCCAGCCCGATAATCTTGAAAAACCTGTGGCTTAAATACATTTTATCGGATTTTACTTCCCAGTCCCATATTCCCTCGCTCGTGGCGTCGAGAGCATATTTCAACCTCTCCTCGCTGCTCTTCAGGGCTTTTTCAGCCAGCTTGCGCGCGCTGATGTCGGTATTGGCGAATATCACTTCCGATGCCGTTCCATTCTGCCCGGAGATTGAATATATGTTTGAAGCCATAATCACGGGGTTGCCGGCATCGTTCCTATAGGCGAGCTCGCAGAATTGCGGGCTTTCGTTCATCATCACAGCAGCAAGCTTTTCCTCGGCTAATGCCACGGCTTCCTCGTCATAGAGGAATTCCCTGTAGTCCCTGCCTAATGCTTCGGGGCCAACGCCGAGCACTGTTTTGCCGGCAAAATTCCAATTTGTTATAAGGCCGGCAGTATCTGTCGAGAATCTGAGGCCGGGCGCGTTGTCGAAAGCCTGGCGGTATCTGTTCTCACTTTCTGACAGCTTGCGCTCGTAAGTCCTCCGCGTCGTTATGTCCTGGATCACGCCGATTATTCTTTCGGGCCGGCCTGCATCGTCATAGATCAGCCTGTTCTTCGTGTAAATAATCTTTTCGGCTTCCGTGCCGGGATCTAATTTGAATTCCTGCTCTATATCGTTGCTCTCGTTCGCCTTCGAGTAGAACTCTTCTTTTATTGCCTCAAACTGCCTGCCGATGCAGCTCGTGATGTCTTCAATTGATATCACTCCTTCGCCGGTTGGTTTCAGCCCGGTGATCCGGAATGTCTCCGAGGAGGCTTGCATTATCCCGGCATTGATATCAATCTGGAAATATCCTATCCCGGCCACTTCCTGCGCCATCAGAAGCCTTTCCTGCAGTTGATTCTTCTCGATGAGCTCGTTCTGATATTTTTCATTTGCCAGCTTGAGTTCCATCCTTTGGCTGTCTATATCCTGCTTCGCGGTTCTTTCGCGGTCGAGAGCGAGATAGAGATTCTCCATTATCAGCGCCACAAGTATCGTGATCGCGATATTGACCATGGCCGTGTTGGTTGCGCGTATCAGGAATGTCGTGCTTTCGGGGTGGTAATTGCCGGGCCAGATTATCACATTATTCAGCACGAGCAGTGATATGGTGTAAATAGTAACTATATTCAGTGCTAAAAATATGTGCGTCGTTTTTTTATTCAATAATAATCCCGAGACGATCGGAAAGATGAAGAGCATGAACTCACCGACACCCTGGTTGCCCGTGATGCACATGAACACTATGCCGAGCACGTAAAGACAGATCGTCACGCTCAGTGACTTGACCTGATAAGATAATTTCTTGCTGAAAAATAAATATAGCAAAAATGAATATACTACAGAATCGGCTATTGTGATGAGGAGAAAGCTCGAATATATGATAAGGCTAGTCACATTAGCCACATAGCTAATTCCGCCTACTAATATGAGCACCTGAAGTATAAAAGCAAGGACAACCTGCCTTACTCCCTCGGTGCTCTCCGAGGCATTTGCATTGGTTAAGGACTCTTTGAAAATATGCGGTCTTATGAGGTTGAATAATCCCATTTCTGTCTTTTGATTTATTTTCCAAAAAAAAACGGCTCGTGCCGGCTTACACAAACTCTAATACTTTCACAATATACAAAGTTTTTCCATAAGCATGGGAATCCGGCCTTCAACAATATATATCGCGTCGTTTATTTCTCAAGGGAATCAAACGCTTCCAATGCCGCGGGGAATGGTGAAAGTGCCCTTTGGAGCACTCCCTGCATGAGAGAAATCGCAAGCCCGTAGTTGGTGATCGGCACGCCCGCGGCCCTGCATTTCTCTATCCTGTTCAGCTTCTCGCGTCTTGTGAGCATGCATCCGCCGCAATGAATCACGACGTCATAATCCGAAAGGTTAGGAGGAAAATCCCTGCCCTGAGCGAAATCGATGCTGACATCGGCCCCGACGTACTGCCTGAGCCATCTCGGTATCTTCACCTTCCCGATATCGTCCTCCAACGCGTGATGGCTGCAGGCCTCTGCAATCAATATCCGGCCCGATTCATCAAGCCGGTCAATCGCGGCGGCGCCCTTCACTTCCTCGATCAGATCCCCCTTGTACCTTGAAAATAGTATCGAGAAGGTCGTGCATTTCACTCCGGCAGGGGTGTCAGCCACCATTTTCATCACAACCTGGGAATCGCAGACAACGAGGTCCGGCAGATTCTTTAATTTCTGCAAAGCTGCCGCGTACTCCCTTTCCTTAACCACGAGTGCCATGGCATCACCATCGAGGATGTCCCTTATTGCCTGCACCTGCGGCAGTATCAGGCGCCCCTTCGGTGCCTGGAGGTCAATCGGGGTAATCATTATGCACACCCCGCCCGCTGGGACAAGGTCGCCGACGAGCGGCATAGGCTGAATGAAGTCCTCCGGCAGTATCTCGAGCAATTTCTGCTTCAGCTCGCTCACCTGCCTGTTTCGCCTGCTTTCCTCAATGCTCGTGGCGGATAAAAACGATCCGAACCGCTTTTCCAGATTCTGACTGAAATCCGGAGCAATCTCGGCAGTGTCGCATTTATTCACGACAATAATAAACGGGATTTTCTTTTCCCGGAGGATATCTGCTATCTCGTCATCATGTTCCGTCCACACGTTCGGCTCGGTCACGATTATGGCAACATCAGCCCGGTCCACTATTTTCATGGTGCGTTCGATTCGTTTCCCGGCAAGCACTGAAACGTCATCAATCCCGGCTGTGTCGAGCACCGTTACGGGCCCGATGGGCAACAGCTCCATCGATTTCTCAACCACGTCAGTGGTCGTGCCCGGCACTTGCGACGTCATTGCCACATCCTGGCCGGCAAGCATATTAAGGAGGCTTGACTTGCCCACGTTGGTCCTGCCGAAAATTCCTATCTGAAGTCGGAGTGATTTGGGAGTGCTGATCATTTTTTCACCTTTTGATGTTTTATTTATAACCCAGCGCTATCA
>CAZIHB010000096.1:0-7432 GCA_964538535.1 uncultured Hyphomicrobiales bacterium
ACACTCTTTCCTTACACGCCTCTTCCGATTTGGAAGAAAAAATGGAACTTGCCGCGCGATGCCGAAATAATAGAAAGAAAATGGCGGCAGCGGAAGGCGAAAAAAAGTAAAAAACGAGGGCCGGAGGATGATTAATATTCTTACTACTGGCCAAAATTAGACAGGCAGAGAAAAAAATTGATTTTGAGCAGAGGACTGAGGGATAAATGTCGGACAAGCTATTTGCATACTTGAAATACGAGCAGGATTTGCTTGGCGAATTGCTTGAAGTTGCGGGCAGGCAGCAGCAGGCACTCGTGAATTTCGATATAGCCATGCTGAATGATGTGGCCTCTCAGCAGCAGAATCTTTCCCGGGCCCTGAGGGAAGCAGAAGAACGCAGGCTGATGCTTATCGGGAACCTGCTTGGGCTGGGCCGCGCCGAGGCTCAGAAGCTGACGCTGAGCAGCCTTGAAAAGTATTTTACGGGCGAGGAACAAAGCGAGATCATCAAGCTCAGGAAAGAATTGAAGCGCCTGCTCGAGAATATAAATTCGGTTAATATCACAAACAGGGTGCTCGCCAACCGTGCAAGAAGGAGCGTTCAGGAAGTGCTTCAGATTGTCACTAACGGCGGGAATCATTTTTACAATGTCAAAGTATGATACGCACCGGGGGTGTTATGTATCTGCATAAAGAAACAGCATATCAAGGGAAAAGCCAAATACATGGAGGTATCGTGAGCTCGCCCAAAAGCATCAAAGACACATTACTCTGGAAGAAAACCGAGGAATTAGTAGAATCGATCAACGATTTCAGTCATCGCATCCCGAACGGCAGCCTTTACGACCTGGATTCGAGGCTTCGGCGGTGCGTGGAGGATTTGCCCGGCAGCATCGAGAACTGCTTCAGGCAGAGCAGCGGAGTGGGCCAGCTTAGGTCGATAATCAAGGCCGGCACCTTCCTCGAGGAATGCAAGGACTATCTTAAACTTGTGGAATGCCTGCAATATGGCGAAACCAATAATCTGATCAGCAGGATTGAAGAAATCCGCGAGATGATGATGATGAATACGAGCGCATTCAAGGGAATGAACTAAGGCGCAGCAAATTAATTCAGGGATGAACAATGGGAACTCTTTCGGCTCTCGAAATCGGGAAGCGGGCACTGATCGCGCAGCGGTTCGGGCTCGACGTGACAAGCAACAACATAGCCAACGTGAACACGGCAGGATATTCCAGGCGCACAGCCACACTTTCCGAGACTGAACCTGTTTCGGAAAACGGAAAATACACCGGCACGGGCGTCACGGCAGACAGCCTGAGAAGCTTCAGGCTGGACTATTTCGATAAAGAAATCAGGAACACGAGCTCGAGGCAGAGCTGCTACGAGGCCGATGAAGAACTGCTTTCCAATGTGGAAACCGCGCTTAGCGAGCCAAGCGAACTCGGCTTCACCGAGCTTGCGACGCAATTCTTCGACACGTTCAACCAGCTCGCTCAAACCCCGGAAAACGTCGGCCTGAGGCAGAATGCCATCGAGCAGGCAAAATCGCTTGCCGAAAGGTTCAACAGTGTTTATAATACTCTTCAGGACGCCCGCGCGGATTCACTCAAGTCACTTAATTCAGACGTTGGAAAGGTGAACGCGCTATTCAAGGATATAGCCTCGCTGAATTCAAGCATAGCCGCAACCAAAAATTCCCAGGGCGACGAAGTCCAGTCGTATGTGGATGAGCGCGAGAAGAAGCTTGAAGAGCTTTCCAAGCTTATTAATATTAATACCGGCACGAACGATGATGGCACCGTTAACGTCTTCGTTAACGGGATTAACTTTGTTACTGCTTCATATTCAGCTGAGCTGAAAGCCACCGAAACAGTCAACCAGACGACGGGAGAGAAGGGCGTCAGCCTCTCGAAATATGACCCGGCGCGAAATTCGAGCGTCGCGGTTGAGCCCGCGTCCGGTGAAACTGCCTCCCTGTTGAAGACATATAACGTCACGCTCGACGAGAAAGAATCGGGCAGCGACTACTCCATCACGAAAAAGTTGAACGAATTCGCGGCAGCCATAGCCGGAAAAGTAAACAACCTGGCGGTTAAGGGCTATGGCCTTGATGATAAAGGCACCACTCCGCCCGGCAGGTTTATTTTTGATCCGGCCGTGGGCGAAGTGACGGCAGGCAACATCGCCGTCTCGGAAGATATTAAAAATGATCCCCGAAATTTACCTCTCTCCGACGCGGCGGGCGAAGGCGGAAACGGCAGCATCGCGCTCGGTATCGGCAGAATAGCTGATGACAACACGTTCCTTGACGGCATGAAGCCCGCGAGCTATTACTCAGGTTTCATCGCCAAAATTGGAACGATGCTGAAAGATGCAACGAATGGCAAAAGCACGACCACACTTGTTGCCAATCAGCTCGAAAAGCAAAGAGAATCGAATATCGGCGTGAATCTCGACGAGGAAGCCGTGAATCTGATCAAATTCCAGAAAGCCTTCGAGGCTGCCTCGCGGGTGGTGAACACGACAAACGAGATCCTGAGCACCATTGTTAATCTTGGCCAGTAATAACGGAGTACCGGAATGAGAGTAACGAACAAAATGCAGTATTTCCCCCTGCAGAATAATATTTCGAACATCGAGACGCAGAGGAACAGGAGCCAGGAGCAGATTTCGTCGGGGAAGGACATGCTCTCCATTGCTGATGACCCCGCCCGCATGGGAGAAACAAAGAAGCTAAGTTCAAAAATCACTCAGAATAAAAATTATATAAGCATACTTGGCGATGCGAACAGCGAAATGCTGACAGTGGAAGCAAAGCTTGGAAACATTTCGGACACGGTGCAGAAAATTCGCCAGATTGCCATTGATGCCACGCAGACGGGGAACATGGGCAACTTGTACAGCCTGGGAGTATCCGTGAAGGGCTACCTGAAAGATATGCTCGAGAGCGCCAACGGCGATTATAACGGAAAATATCTCTTCTCAGGAACGAAAACCGGGCCAGACTCGATCACTCCGCAGGCCCCGCAGAAAGACGACAAGCCGTTCGAGCTGATCGAATCAACCCCGACGGCAAGCAATCCCTCGGGGCTCAGCGTCGTGTTCAAGGGCAACATGAAGGACAGAGTGATCAACAAGGAAGCCAATTCAACGGAGACGATAAACGTCAAGGCCGATGAAGCATTCGGCGACGAGGGAACGGAATTGTTCAACACGGTGATTGGTTTATATAATCTGATGTCATATACTTCAGACGGCAAAATAAGAAGCAAGGAAGACCTCTTCAGCAAGGAAGACACCGAGAAACTGGACGGCCTGCAGAAAACCATCGGCGACCTGGCAGAGGAAATTGACCAGGCAACCGGGCGCAACGGCAGCGTGATGACGAGGCTGGACGCGCTATCCCAACTCCTTCAGAACGAGAACACCATGCTGGGAGAATCGCTCTCATCGAAGCAGGACACTGATGTGGCAAAGACTTCAATAGAATTGAAACTTGCAGACACAGCTTATCAATACACATTGCAGGCCGGAGCAAATATAATTCAAAAGACACTTTTTGATTTTCTCACGTAGAACGGCTAAATTGCCTGAATGAGAGCAACAACACTTATCGGCATTTTAATCGGCACTGCGGCGATATTCGGTGCGTACGCCTGGGAGGGCGGGGCTTTTGACACGCTTTTCCTGCCCGCGCCCATGCTTATAGTATTCGGAGGGACGCTCGCCGCGGGCCTTGCGGGCACTTCCTTTTCCATAACGGGCAGGATTCCGGGCATATTGCGCACGGCGTTCTTTCCCGAGAAATACGATTTGCTTGAAATTATCAACCAGATCGTCATGTATTCCAAGAAATCGCGCCGCGACGGACTTCTGAGCCTGGAAAAAGAGCTTGACAAAGCCAGGCACCCCTACCTGAAGAAAATGTTCGAAATATGTATAGATGGCGCCGATGCTGAGACATTCAACAGCATAATGCAGGTGGAAACGGACCACATCACGAAGCGCCACAACGAGAATATAGCACTCTTCACCAAGATGGGGGGGTATTCCCCCACGATGGGCATCATCGGCACCGTCATGGGGCTTATATCCACCCTGGCCTCTGCCGGCAGCGACCCGAACATACTTATCCATCATATCGCGTCGGCCTTTATTGCCACTATGTGGGGCATATTCATGGCCAACCTCGTCTGGCTTCCTATCGCCGACAAGCTCAAACACCTGCACGCCCGGGAGATGTCCATCATGAACGTGATGATGGACGGAGTGACGGGGGTGATGCTCGGTGAGACCCCGACCGTGATTCAGGCACGCCTGCTGAGTGCTTTCCCGCTCGGTGAGCAGAAGAAAATCAGGCGCGAGGGCGGCAAGTCAGGCAGGCCTTCGGGCGTGAATCCCGGCCCCGCGCAGGAAACAGCGGCTATGCAGCCGGCTCAGCCCACGCAGCCCGCCCCGGAAAAGCAGGCCGGCGAGGCCGTGGCACAACCGACAAAATAGCTTCCGTTCTGTTTTGCGGAATTTACTTATTGCATATGCCGAAAGGGCATCTTATTTTTCCCGGAAAACATGAGCTTGGTAAGAGGGCGGGGCAATGACACGGATCGAGACACCCGATGAAGCAATCAGCATGGCAAAGAATTGCACGATGGCTCTTTTGATGTTTTCAACCTCGAGCTGTGCCGTTTGCGCGGGGCTTAAGCCGAAAATCGAGGCTATGCTGGGCGATTATCCGTGTATCAAGGCAGGGTATGTCGATTTGGACAAGCTGAGAATTCTCAGCGGCGAATTTTCTATATTTACCGTGCCGACCGTGCTCGTTTATGCCGAGGGGGCGGAGATGATCAGGATGACGCGCTTCGTCAGCCTCTCCGATCTCTCCTCGAGGATTTCCAGGTTCTACGGTATGCTCAGCACCTGACCGCTGTGCCTTGCTGACGGCTCGTGTGAAAAGTTCCGATCGAATTGAAATAAAAATCTTGAATTGTCATTATTGCGCGGTCACCGGGTTTCCTCCGGCAATGCAGGGCGGGCGCAAAAAAAAATCTTTATAATCACGTGGAACTATAAAGATTTTTTTGCTGTATTATTCAAAATCGTTGTTGTGCGCGCGCTAAAAAAGTGACGCGTTCTTTTTCCCGGTTAGAATTTGGGGTACCAGATGATGCCGAACCTCGGAATTGAGAAGAACGTCGAGACGTCAACCGGCTTCTGCGAGGATGGTATCCTGGGGTCGTTGCGGGGGTCCACACGCAGGTGGGTCTTGCCGAGCATGAAGTTCAGGCGCCATTCAGCCGTCATAACGAACAGCCCGGCAGAGCCCGCCGGAATGTTGGCATAAAAACCCAGGCCGGTGTTCAGCCCGAATTTATCGTCGTCAGTATATACTTTCTTTCCGTCGATATTCGAAGCGTATTTATTCATGAAGTAGGTGCAGCCGCCCGTCATGAAGAAATTCACCCTGTTGGATGGATTTGGGGAGATATGCGCCGAAAACTCAATCACCTGATGTATGTTCGGGTCAATATCCGTGTTATAATCCTTTTTAAATTTATCCACGTTCTTGCTGTTCTGAGAATACAAATAGGTCATGTCGAATGTAAGAAAATCAATAGGGCTGTAATAGAGTGAGCCGCCAATGGCAAAAATGCCCTCGGACGACACGTTCTGCTCGTCGGGATAATACGTGTCAACGATTGTGTTCGTGCCGGCCGTCACCCCGACACCGAAAGATTTCTTGTAGGGGTTGATGTATTCTTGTTTTGCCTCGTCCTCTGATTCTTCATTCGTCTGCGCGTTGGCAAGGCTGAAGAGTGAAATAATGAGTAAGCAGCATAACATCGGCAGTCTGAAGAACGATTTCGCGTTTTTTGTAGTCATATGAATTACCTCATCTATGGAGATTGATTTTATTTCGGCAATTTTTTCAGCCACAAGCCGAACGTTTGCAGGCTCGTTGCGCTTTCCGCGGTTCGGCGGCGGGGTCATGTAGGGCGAATCGGTCTCGAGCATTATTCTGTCAAGCGGGGCAAACTTAATCACATCTGCGAGATTGGACTTCTTGAAGGTGATGTTGCCCGTGAAGGATAAATAGAAGCCAAGATCGAGTGTCTGCCTCAGGAGATCGATTCCACTGCTGAAGCAGTGCATCACCCCGTTCAGGCTGCCGCCTTGCTTTTCACTCAGGATATCAATCAGGTCCTTGTCCGAATCCCTGTTGTGAATGATCATTGGCAGGCCTGTGCTCGCGGAGATGTCAACCTGGCTGGCGAAGGCATCTTTCTGTTCGTCCGGAGTGGCGAAATCATAATAATAATCGAGTCCTATCTCGCCGATCGCCACGCACTTCGGCGAGCGGGCGAGAGCGCGGACCTTGTCGAGTCCCTCGGCGCCTGCTTCCTTAGCGTTGTGCGGGTGAATGCCCGCGCTGATGAAAATCCTCGAATCGAGAGCCGCGGTTTCCTCGAGCGAACTGTATTCGCCGGGCTCGATGGCAGGAATGATGATGTATTCGATCCCTGCTCCGAATGCACGATCCAATACTTCCAGAATGTCAGCGGAATAGTCCGGGGAATTTATATGAGCGTGAGTGTCTATCATTTAGATCTTAATTCGTTCAATTTATTAATAACGTTATCAACATGCCCCGGCACCTTCACGTTGGTAAACGCGAATGCTATTTTCCCGGTTTCATCGATGATATATGTTGTCCGGATGACTCCGAGGTATTTTTTCCCATACATTGATTTTTCGCCGATCACATCGTAAAGATTGCAGATCGATTTGTCCGTGTCGGGCACGAGGGTGAAGTTCAAACCGAATTTATCCTTGAAGCGCTCGTGCGACGATACCGAATCCGGGCTGACACCTGCCACGCTTACGCCCATCGCTGCTATGCGCTCCATGCTGTCGCGGAAGTCGCAGGCCTCGCGGGTGCAGCCCGAGGTGTTGTCCTTCGGGTAGAAATAGAGCACGAGCCATCTGCCGGCCTCGGGAAGCGTTCTGCTGCTTCCGTCTTCCGCTGTTGCCTGCAGGCCGGGAGCCGTCGAGCCGATTGGAAGTGCCATTTTATCTCCAATAATAATTCATTGGTTAGTCAATATTACTAATTTCCTTGGCACCGAAAAAGGTTACCAGTGCCTGTTCAACAGGATGCCTGCCCTCGCTGTCAATGCTCCCGCCGGAAGCCTGGCCGGCCTGTGAAGTGGAGTAATCATCGTGCGGGGCTGATGATTGTGAATTACTCGACGAATCAATTAATCCGTTATTTTCCTGAAATTTATCATGGGGGGCCGAGTTCTGCCACGAGTCGTTCATGACCGTATCGGCACTCTTGTCAGGCGCCGGCCCGAGATTCACGGATACTTCTATGCCCTGTTTATAAAATTCTTTCAGGCACCCGGCTATAAGGAGTTTGTTCTTGTCGAAGAAATGCTCCAGGAACTCG
>CAZIHB010000097.1:0-7427 GCA_964538535.1 uncultured Hyphomicrobiales bacterium
CCCCGGCACCGATCCTAAACACGGCGGCTGGAACTGTATCGGTTCATTGTCAGTACCGGTCAACATTAACTCCATCAATTTCACACAGTTCAGCAGCGACGTCCTGCCTACGAAAGAATTCACGACAAAAGCCGGAATTTACGGCTACAGGACAGACAAGGGCTACTATGAAGTATCAGAAATGCTTCCCGGCCTTGGCTACTGGATGAAAGCCAACAGCAACGGTTACCTGAAGCTTGTATCACAGAAGACAACTGAATACGGCAATGACTACGGTAAAAATGAAATCAGGAAGAACAGCGTTGAAGTTATGGTCCGCGACAATGGCCAGCATGAATCATCAGTATATCTGACATCAGATTCGAAAGCTGACATTTCGATGTTCGAACTTCCTCCTACTCCTCCTGCAGAAATCTATGACGTTAGGTTCGTCAATGGCGGATCGGTTGCTAATGGAAACGAGAACGTTCTCGTACTTCAGGCTGCTGAATATCCCGTTGCACTTACGATCAACAAAGCAGATGCAGACATCACAGTCAGCGATGCAATTACAGGCGCGATTTACGGCACGGCAAAGAAAGGCTCAACATCGAGCATAACAATCCAGAAGAGCTCAAACTCGATCAAGATTGAAAAAGCTCCGGTGTTCGAAACTTCACTCAGCGCTTACCCGAATCCTGCTGAAACAGCATCAACGGTTAAATACAGCGTTGCAAACCAGGGTATGGTATCAATCAAGATGTTCGATGCTCTTGGCAACGAAGTAATGACAATATTCGAAGGCAGCAGGAATGCCGGTGAATATTCAGAATCAATCAACGTGGGTGCATTGGCCAGCGGTAACTATCTCGTTAAGATGGTTGTTGATGGTGCCACAACAGTTGCTAAGATCAACGTTGTGAAATAATGTCCGCAGTTTTTGATTTGATTTGAAAATATATGGGTGGCACATTTTTGAAATTGTGCTGCCCATTTATTTTATCGGCACTATGGTGCTGAGCGAAGAAAGCCCTTGCAGAAAGAAAAAAAATTGCCCAAAATAGAGTGATGGCAAGAATTTTGCTTTAAAATGTAATAAAAGCTTTATAATTTGTTACTTATTAAACCGGAGAAGGGATGAAGGTTGCTATATATATATTTAGTTTTCTGATGATATTTGGAACCCTGGAGGCAAAGTTTCCATCGGTAGTAAAATTATCATTATCAAATGATGCCTCTGTGCCTCAAACTCGCGAAGGTCTCGTTTTTGGGGTTGATTCGAGTGCTACGGACAGCATCGATGCAGCACTTGGCGAAAAGGAAGTGCCGAGTATCCCATTGCCGGAAGGTGTGTTCTGGGGATACCTTGAATGGAAGGACCTGAGGCAGAACGGGCTTGTATGGTCAGAAAAGCAGTTCAGGCCAATCCCAGATTCGCCACTTTTTTCTTATTCCTACAAGCTGAAATTTGCATTCGGAGAAGGCACGAAGGTAAAGGTAAAGTGGGACATGGCAAAAGATGACATTGATTCCGCTTTCGTTACGGACATAACCGGCGGGCTCGGATTCAAGGTGAATATGATTGATAAAAGCGAGATCGAAATATCGAACATAGCCGTGAGGGAGCTGCTTTTCAACATCTGGTACTCGAAGGGCGGTACGGGCGTCTCCGAAAAAAATCAAAGCGGAGCTGTGATATTTCCTAATCCTTTTGAAAATCAGATTAATATTGTTAATATTGAACTTTATGATGAAATAGTACTTTGCAATGCCTTAGGGACTGAAGCAAGGCTAAAAGGCGGTAATTCAACGATCGATGTATCAATGCTTCCGAGGGGATTATATATTGCAAAGTTGATGAAGGGCGGGAGCACTGTTGCCACTCAAAAATTGATAAAGAAATAGAATAGAATCATTGGGAGCGCGATTTGACAACTGATAATAAAGAGCGGGACAAGGGAAGCCAGGAGCACAAGCGGCCGGAAAGAAGAAACGCGCCGCCGCAGCAGTATAGAAATCCACGTGGACCGCGAGGCCAGGAACAAAAATACGACAGGGAAGCACCAACATATATTTCCGTGGTTGTGCCCCTGCTCAACGAGGAAGATTCACTGCCCGAGCTGGCGCTGCAGCTGCAAAGCGAGCTGGAGAAGATGACAAGCGGGCGGTATGAAGTCATCTTTATTGATGACGGCTCGACGGATTCTTCCTTCAACGTGATAAAGCAAATAAACCAGAGAAACAATAAATTCAGATGCATCAGGTTCAGGCGCAACTACGGCAAGAGCGCGGCCCTTTCAGTCGGGTTCAGGGAAGCAAGAGGCAAATTCGTCGTGACGATGGACGCCGATCTGCAGGACGACCCCGCCGAGCTGAAAAAAATGATCGATAAGCTTCACGAGGGGTACGACCTGGTTTCGGGCTGGAAACAGAACCGAAAGGATCCCATATCTAAGACGCTTCCCTCAAAATTTTTCAATTTCGTCACTTCCATTGCAAGCGGGCTGAAGCTGCATGATTACAATTGCGGACTGAAAGCATACAGGCGGGAAGTGGTTAAGACCGTGAATTTATACGGGGACATGCACAGGTATATACCGTTTCTTGCTTTCAGGGAAGGATTCAGAGTGACGGAAATTCCTGTGACGCACCATGCCAGGCGATACGGAAAATCAAAATTCGGAGTGTCGCGCCTGATGACGGGATATCTGGATTTGCTGACCGTCATATTTACCGGCAAATACCTGAAGCGCCCTCTGCACTTTTTCGGCACACTCGGCACCTTGTCGGCGATGGCAGGATTGATAACGGACGGCTGGCTGACGGTGGAATGGGCCTTGGGCCGCACATCACTTAGCAACAGGCCCCTGGCATTGATGGGGGTGGCCCTGATCATCGTGGGTGTGCAGTTTATTTCGATGGGGCTTCTCGGAGAGATGATCACCCGAAACACGCTCGAGTTAAACCAGAATAATTACAGCATAAAAGAGAAATTGTAAAAATGACTGCCAAAACTTTCAGATTCACGTCAATCAAGCTGTTAATAATCTTATTCGTGTTAATATCAATGGCGCAGGCCGGCAAAGCTCAGCTTTTCAACACTCCGGTCTCAGTAGGCTTCGGGCTCAGGACTGCCACAATACTCGGAAAGAACGCCAACACCAAGCCTATAGCCAGCAATGACACCAATGACCGCGGCGGCCTTGGCGGCAGCATGAGCGACGCACAGCCGGGGATTGAATTCAGAAGCACGTTTTCCCTTACGAAAGAGGACAGATTCAGGATTCCTGTATCCTTGGAATATTCATTCTACACGGCCAACGAGAGATTCCCGATAGATAAATACGTCGAGGATTACTATCATCACAGCCTGAATGTATTCGAGGCATCCACGGGCCTGCATTACGTCGTTAAGAGGGTTTTTGGAGCAAGGGCGAAGATCTACACGGGGCTTGAAGCAAAGGGGTCTTACATTCATAACGTTGAATATACGATCACACGCAACTATTTCAATCTGCCGAATTACGGCGGAAAAAAGAAGATGGAAGCGAAGGAAAACGCATTCAGGATCGGAGCACTCGGCAGAATAGGCGTAGAAGGGCGGCTGGAAGGAAATTGGTACGTCAATACCAGCCTCGGGCTGAGCGCTATGAACATTTTCATGCGCGACGACAACCGCGGCGAGCTGATGACTGTTCAGCGCTTGTTCGAGGATAAGGAAGCATTGCTGTGGCAGTTCAATTTTTCTCTTTTAATACAATATAATTTTTGAAAATAAGAAGAATAACGATGGTGAAGTTCAAAAGCGATTGCAGACATTTCAGGGGCGATGTGCCATGCCGGCAGCACAAGCAGTATGGCGTGCATTGCAGTGATTGCGGATATTATGATAAAACCGAACAGAAGATATTGATTATTAAGATGGGCGCAATCGGCGATGTGATCCGCACCACCCCGCTTTTGCACAGAATCAGGCGCGAGATGCCCGGGGCTGCTGTCTGGTGGCTGACTTATTCACCGGACGTGGTGCCCTCGACGGTGGATAAAATAATGCCCTTCAACCTCGAATCAATTGTCACGCTTAATGCCACAAAGTTCGATATATTGATCAACCTGGACAAGGACAAGTATGCCTGCGGTATGGCAGCGACGATCCCGGCTGACCGGAAATATGGTTTCACGCTTGAAAACGGCACACCCGCGCCCGTGAACGAACTGGCATCCGCAAAATTCCTGACCGGGTTATTCGACGACGTGAACCAAGCCAACGAGAAAAGCTATCTTGAGGAGATATTCGAGATTTGCGGCTGGAAATTCGAAGGGGAGGAATACATACTCGACTGCGATGAATCGCTCAGCCCTGAATTGAATAACGACGGCAAAAAAGTAGTCGGCCTGAACACCGGCTGCGGGGCCAGATGGGTGTCAAGGCTGTGGGCAGACGAAAAATGGCTGGAACTTATCAAGAAATTGCAGGATGACGGCTGCCACACGCTGCTGCTTGGCGGCGCGCAGGAAGATGAGAAAAACAGGATGTTCGCGGAGAAAACCGGTGCCGAATATCCCGGATACTTCCCGCTCGACAGGTTCATCTCGCTTGTGAACAAGTGCGACCTCGTCGTTTCGGCCGTAACCATGGGTATGCATATTGCAATCGGACTGAAGAAGAAATTGATACTTATGAACAACATTTTCAACCCGAAGGAATTCGAACTTTACGGCAGGGGCGAGATAGTGAGTCCGGATAAGCCATGCACGTGCTTCTTCAGCCCAAAATGCAAGAATCCGGATTATTTCTGCATGGATTCGCTCGGCGTTGATAAAATTTATAATTCCATAAAAAGAAATTTATAGGCATTTGGGCATGAGTGAACAATATATTGTTTTCGACATTGAGACGGCACCGCTCGCTTGGGGCGAATTCTCAGAGAGCCAGCAGGAATATATAACAAGAGGCGCCGAAACAGAGGAAGAGAAGGAAAAGAAGAAATTCGAGATGGGCCTCTCACCTATGACTGCGCAGGTTGTGTGCATCGGCCTCATGGTCGTGGAAGTTAACGGCGAGGATGCCATTATTCACTCAAAGGGCGCATTTATTGTTGACAACGGGATGGCCGAGGATGAAAAGCGCGAAGAATTCGGCGAAGGCGAAGTGAAATTCGTTTTCTCGAACGAGAAGAAAGCACTCGAACAATTCTGGGCCGTGCTGAAAAAATACTCCTCAGCCACGCTCGTATCCTTCAACGGCCGCAGCTTCGACGCGCCATTCCTGATGCTGCGCAGCGCTCTGCTTCGCGTCAGGCCCTCGAGAAACCTGATGCAGGGGACAAAATACAATTACAGCATGCATTGCGACCTGCTCGACGAGCTGACATTCTTCCAGGCAGGTTTCTATGGTGCCACGAAGAGATTCAATTTTGATTTCTACACTCGTTCTTTCGGCCTCGTTTCACCAAAAGCAGAAGGCGTGGACGGGAAGATGGTCGGCGATCTGTTCGGGCGCGGGGAGTTCATCGTGATAGCTGAATACTGCCTTCGCGATGTGGTTGCCACATGGGAGCTCTTTGAGATCTGGAAAAAATATCTCAGGTATAGATGATGGACGCTTCACTTTGCCCCGCATCGCTTCTGATACTTATAATAACAGTCGCGGTGAGCCTGCTCGGCCTCTACAAGAACAGGCGGATGCTTGAATCCTTCGTGATGAGGCCGTATGATGTGGTGCATGGCGGCAGGTGGTTCACGCTCCTGACGAGCGGTTTCGTTCATTCAGATATATATCATCTATTTTTCAACATGCTGACCTTCTACTTTTTCGCCTTTTCATTCGAGATGGTAGCAGGCACGGCAAGATTCCTTATTATTTATTTTTCAGCTCTCATCCTGAGTGATCTTCCTTCGGTGTTCAAGCACAGGGATAACCCCGATTTCGCTTCGCTTGGCGCCTCGGGGGCTGTTTCGGCAATCGTGTTCGGCTCAATTTTATATAACCCGCTTGCCAAAATGATGATTCTTCCCGTGCCGATTCCGATTCCGGCGTTTATTTTCGGCGCGCTTTATCTTGCCTGGTGCTACTATGCAGGGAAAAAGTCATTCGATAATATCAATCATTCCGCGCATTTCTGGGGCGCAGTGGCGGGCATAGTGCTCACGGCAGTGCTTGACCCATACTCGGTGCAATCGTTCATCTACACTCTGTTCTAAGGGGAAAAATGGCAATGAATGAAACCGGGATGCAGGTAAAAAGAATATTACACATTCTGCGCTGGCTCAGCGAGGGAAGAAAACTCACTACGAACGAGATTTACGAGCTCCTTTCCGATCAGGGCTTTGCCAACTCCATGCGCACGGTGCAAAGAGACATGAACCTGCTTGAAGAAGTGTTCTCGGCCGATCTGGACTACGAAATTGAAGGCAAGGAAAAAAGGTGGATGATGCAGGGCAAGGGGGCGAGGAATGCCTTCAGGCCTGAGAACGAGGAATTGCTCTCTCTTTACATGCTGAAAACCTATCTCAGCACTTTCAGCGGCACAAGAATCGCCGACGAGGCAAATAAGCTGATACATAAGCTCGAATCACTCGCGCCGGGGGAAGTATTTTCCGATCAAAGCTTTTTCTGGGATCAGAATGCCGGCAAGTTTGATTATTTTCAATATGACCCGATGCTGGGCAGAGTGCTTGTTAAGATAAAAGATAAGAATTGGGTCAGGGTGAAGTATAATTCCAGGAACAACCTGACGGAAAAGAGTTTTGACTGCAAGTTGATGAAGATGTTCGCTTACCAGGGCATGATCTACGTTGGAGCATACGTGCCCAAGCATGACAATTTTATAGCCCTGGCGCTGCACAACATCGAAGAGTTAGATAATTCATCAGCAAAATACCCGAATGCGCCGGATTTTGATTTCAAGAAATTCACGAAAGAAAGATTCGGAGTGTATAGCGGTCAGGTGCATAAAGTGAAATTGAGAATATTCAAGAAATATGTCCATCTTTTCGAGAACCGCTCCTGGCACTCGAGCCAGAAAACCACGATGGAGCGCACGGGCGACATGATCCTGGAGATGCAGGTGCCCCTGAGCGTTGACTTCGCGGCGTGGGTGCTCAGCTGGCAGTCTGCCGTGAAGGTGCTGGAGCCTCCGGAATTGATCGATGACATCAAGCGCAAGCTGAAAGCCACGATAGAGATGTATCAGTCAGAAGAAAAATAGCCGAAGAAAGGCGTGTGAAAAAAACATTTCATTTAACATGGTTAAAATATCGAACACGCTCTTTCATACCGCACCGTGCCCCTACGTAAAGACAATAAGGGGCTATGCCCCCGGCGCGCGCGCTCGCCACTGTGTGGCCGCGGCCGATAAATCCCGAAGGCCCGGCATGATTGTTTAAAATTACGCGCCAATCAATTTTCGCCCCCTGCGGCTTCGCACGGATTGGTATAACACACC
>CAZIHB010000098.1:0-7401 GCA_964538535.1 uncultured Hyphomicrobiales bacterium
ATGTATGACGAGGAAATATACCTGGAGAACTGATGGCGGGCCAAAGATAAATATAAACTGAACAGGGAGAGTGCCCCGCGTCGGAGACACGGGGCATATTCATGCCCGGTTTGCAGAATTGCTCGATCTTCGGCCGCGGGCAGGGGCGGCGGTAAATAAATAAATATTAAAATAATTGAAAGCGATATGCCTGCCAAGCACTAATAAAATACATCAGACAACGAGTAATGGTACAATAATAAACCATGCGAAAAATAAGCAGGGAATGATAATATGGTAAAACAATCGGTAAAAAGATATAGAAAACGCCGGCACGGGAGCGCGCAGGTTGCAGCGGGCTAAGTGCGTGGCCGAAGAAGAAATGCATGATGCCCGCGCCGGCCGGCCCGAAGGGGCTCCGGAGGGGGATAAAAATTAATTCGCCCCGATGTTAGCAACATGCAATAACAAATTCAAGAAAAACAATGGTAAAAATAATAAAATGTTTTATATCTTCGCCAAGTTATTGTGTTTTTTTGAGATATAATTACTTTCGATTAATTATTTCTTATATAAGATTTGTTTACCTTAACCAGGGGCAAAAAGAATGATTGAGAAAAAATATGCAACAATTGACGGAAATGAAGCTGCCGCTTACGTTGCCTACAGGGTCAACGAGGTATGTGCTATCTATCCGATCACTCCTTCCTCCAACATGGGCGAATGGTGCGATGAATGGGCTGCCAAGGGCATGAAGAACATCTGGGGCAACACGCCGAGCGTCTGCGAGATGCAGAGCGAAGGCGGCGCCGCAGGCGCAGTGCACGGCTCTTTGCAGGCCGGCGCCATGACCGCGACTTTCACAGCCTCGCAGGGACTGTTGCTCAAGATTCCGAACATGTACAAAATTGCCGGCGAGCTTACCTCGACCGTATTCCACATCACTGCCCGCGCGCTTGCAACGCACGCCCTCTCCATCTTCGGCGATCATAGCGACATCATGGCCGCGCGTTCCACGGGCTTCGCTTTTCTCGGCTCTGCCTCGGTGCAGGAAGTCATGGACTTCGCCCTGATCGCACAGGCAAGCACGCTTGAGGCAAGAGTGCCGTTCCTTCACTTCTTCGACGGTTTCCGCACTTCGCACGAGGTGGCAAAAATCGAAGTTTTGCCCGAAGAAATCATGCACGAAATGATCTCCGACGAGATGGTGGAAAGCCACCGCTCGCGCTGCCTCTCGCCCGATCGCCCGTTCATACGCGGCACCGCGCAGAATCCGGATGTTTACTTCCAGAACCGCGAAGCCTGCAACATGTACTACGACAATTGCCCTGAAATCGTTCAGAAGCAGATGGATAAATTCGCCACACTGACGGGCAGGCAGTACAAGCTGTTCCAGTATGAAGGCGCTCCTGACGCTGAGAAAGTTATTGTCGTTATGGCATCCGGCGGAGAAACAGCCGAGGAAACGGCAGCATGGATCAACGCGAACGGCGGGAAGGTCGGCGTGCTGAAAGTTAGGCTCTATCGCCCGTTCTCGGTGAAGCACTTCATGGAAGCACTTCCGGCCACGGTTAAGAAAATTGCCGTGCTCGACAGGTGCAAGGAGCCGGGTGCAGTCGGCGAACCGCTTTACATGGACGTTGTCAACGCCCTGCACGAAGGCTTGGAGAAGGGATGCGGCAAGCTTTCCGCCATGCCGGTCGTGGTTGGCGGCAGGTACGGCCTCTCTTCGAAGGAATTCACACCGGCCATGGTCAAGGCTGTTTACGAGAACCTTGACAGCAACACGCCGAAGAATCACTTCACGATCGGTATCAACGACGACGTGACGAGGCTCAGCCTTGATTTCGACAGCAATTTCAACATCGAGCCCGCTAACGTTGTCAGGGCGATGTTCTATGGTCTGGGCTCTGACGGAACGGTCGGCGCCAACAAGAACTCGATCAAGATCATCGGCGAGAACACGAGTAACTACGCCCAGGGCTATTTCGTTTACGATTCGAAGAAAGCAGGTTCGCTGACGGTGTCGCACCTCAGGTTCGGGCCAAACAAGATTAAATCGCCTTATCTTATCACTCATTCTAATTTCGTGGCCTGCCACCAATCCGTTTTCCTCGAGAAGCAGGACATGGTGAAGCCGCTTGTTAAGGGCGGGGTATTCCTCATCAACTCGCCATTCGGCCCGGATGAAGTGTGGAACACGCTTCCGCGCTCAGTGCAGAAAACGATTATTGATAAAGAAATCAGGCTCTTTGCCATCGACGCGCAGAAAGTGGCTGAAAACAGCGGCATGGGCAGAAGAATCAACACCGTGATGCAGGTGTGCTTCTTTGCTATTTCCGGCGTGCTGCCGAGAGAGGAAGCTATCGAGGCCATCAAGTACTCGATCAAGAAGACCTATGGAAAGAAGGGCGATGAGATAGTCAATATGAACCTGAAAGCAGTTGACAACACTCTCGAGCATCTCCACGAGATCAAGTATGCCAAAGAAGTGACGAGCAACAGCGAAATAATGAAGCCCGTTCCGGATGAATCGCCCGAGTTCGTGAAGAAAGTTCTTGGCGAGATCATAGCCGGCCGCGGCGATGATCTGCCCGTGAGTGCTTTCCCGGCCGACGGCACGTTCCCGAGCGGCACTACCCGGTGGGAACGCAGGAACATAGCCCTCTCAATTCCCGTCTGGGACGAGAAGATATGCATCCAGTGCGGCAAATGCACGATCGTATGCCCGCACGCCACGATAAGGATCAAATCCTATGATCCGAAATACCTCGAAGGCGCACCGGCGACATTCAAGCACACCGACACGAAGGACAAAGAGTGGGCAGGCGACAAATACACCATTCAGGTTGCACCCGAAGATTGCACCGGCTGCGGCGTCTGCGTGGAAGCATGCCCTGTGAAGAACAAAGAAAACACGTCGCTGAAGGCTATCAACATGATGCCGCAAATGCCGCTGCGCGCGACCGAAGCTGAAAATTGGGCGTTCTTCATGAACATTCCCGACAAGGACAGGACAAAGATTAAGAGTTCAACGGTGCGCCAGCAGCAGCTGCAAAGGCCGCTGTTCGAGTTCTCGGGCGCTTGCGCGGGCTGCGGCGAGACTTCGTACGTGAAACTCCTCTCGCAGCTATTCGGCGACAGGGCACTCGTAGCCAATGCAACGGGATGCTCGTCAATATATGGCGGCAACCTTCCCACCACTCCTTGGTCATTCAACAGCGAGGGCAGGGGGCCGGCTTGGTCCAATTCGCTCTTCGAGGATAATGCCGAGTTCGGACTGGGATACAGGCTTGCAGTTGATCAGCAGAATGCCATTGCCGCGAGGCTCCTGCGCGAGAATGCCGCCGAGATAGGCGAGGTGCTTGCCGCGGAGATACTCGGCGCCGAGCAGAAGGATGAAACGGCCATCAGTGCCCAGAGGGAAAGAGTGGCAAAATTGAAACAAAGATTGGCTGAAATGCCCGCCAAGGATGAATACAAGCGTCTGCTTGCCGTGGCTGACTATCTTGTTAAGAAATGCGTGTGGATACTCGGCGGAGACGGCTGGGCCTATGATATTGGTTACGGCGGGCTTGACCACGTGCTTGCTTCGGGCAGGAACGTGAACGTGCTCGTGCTCGATACTGAAGTATATTCCAACACGGGCGGCCAGATGTCGAAGTCGTCGCCTATCGGTGCCGTCGCTAAATTTGCTGCCAGCGGCAAACCGCTCCGCAAGAAGGACCTTGGCTTCATGGCCATGTCCTATGGCAACGTTTACGTGGCCTCGGTGGCGCTCGGCGCAAAGGACGACCACGCTCTTAAGGCATTTATCGAGGCCGAGGCATACGACGGGCCATCGATCATTATCGCCTACAGCCACTGTATCGCTCACGGTATCGATATGGAAGCACCGCTGATCCACCAGAAAATGGCTGTGGATTCCGGCCAATGGCTGCTTTACAGGTATAATCCCGATAAAGCTGCTGCAGGCGAGAACCCGCTCTCGCTCGACTCCAGGGAAGCAAAAATTTCCGTTGCCGAGTACATGAACTCCGAGAACAGGTTCAAGATGCTGACCAAGAGCAAACCCGAACTTGCCAAAAAATACTTTGCCCTGGCACAGGAGAACGTGAACGAGAGGTTCAAAATGTTCAGCTACATGGCAGAAAGAAAGTTTGATGGCGAAGGCAATAAAGAGTAATTATCGGCCGATAATTTCGTGATAAAATATAAGGGCGCTTTCGGGCGTCCTTTTTTTTATATATGCACGCTCTATTTTCATTAATTATAAGGAGATCCGTATGAATCTCGGCACGAGTTACCTCGGTAAAAACCTGAACTCACCGCTCGTTGTCTCTGCTTCGCCTCTATCGCAGGATGTTTCCAACATCAGGAAGATGGAGGATTGCGGCGCGGGTGCGGTGGTGCTGTATTCCCTCTTCGAGGAGCAAATAAAGCTCGAGCAGAAAGAGCTGTTCTATCACACGACTCACGGCACGGAAAGTTATGCCGAGGCCTTGAGCTACTTCCCCGAGCCTGACGAGTACCGCGTGGGGCCCGAGGAATACCTGGAACATATACACAAGGCGAAGGAAGCTGTGAGGATACCGGTGATCGCGAGCATTAACGGATCGACGCCGGGCGGGTGGACGGGCTATGCCAGAAACATGGAAGAGGCCGGGGCCGATGCCATCGAGCTGAATATATACGGGATACAGACTGACGGCTATAAAGACAGCGCCGCAATTGAGAATGAATACGCCGAGATACTGGCATCGGTGAAGGAAGCCGTTCACATCCCCGTGGCGCTGAAGCTCAGCCCATATTTTACTAACATGGCCCTCGCTGCAAGCCGCTTCGAAGAGGCGGGCGCGGACGCCCTCGTGCTGTTCAACCGCTTCTACCAACCGGATATTGACCTTGAGGAGCTGGAAGTGAGGCCAAACGTCGTCCTGAGCACCTCTAACTCTATCAAGCTTGCCATGAGGTGGATAGCTATTCTTCGCGACCGGACAAAATGCAGCCTGGCCGCGACGAGCGGCGTCCACTCTGCGATGGACGTTATTAAGCTTATAATGGTTGGGGCTGACGTGACGATGATGTGCTCATCACTGATAAAATACGGCATTGAGCATCTGAAGAACGTCAAAAAGGATATGGAGGCCTGGATGACCGCGAGGGAATACGAGTCCGTCAGGCAGATGAAGGGCAGCATGAGCCGCGGAAAGGTGGCCGAACCCTCTGCCTTCGAGAGGGCACAATACATGAAGGCGATTACAAACTATGTGATATAAAGGAAAAACTGAATATTGCCGAGGCGTGGGCGGCTCGATTTCCGCGGCGGCCAAAAATTCCCGGATGGCGGCATGCCGGAGCGTGCCGCCTTTTTATACTATTTCCTGAAATGGTGCTGACACGGCTCGATTTCCTCGGGTTTGAAACCGTAATTATCGAGCCAGTATTGCCGAGTGAAGTTCAGCCTGCCCGTGGAGAGCAGCTTCACGTCTCTTTCCAGGCGGTTGTCATTGTCGGCATCGTTTATAGCCAGGCGGAAACGCGGCGCGGGGGAGCCTGGGTAGTTGATGTTTATTATCAGCCTGATCAGCGTGTTGAATGCCTTTTCCACTATCCGCGAGTCCGAGAGAATAACTTCGCGCCTGATTCTGTAGTGCGTTTGTGCCGCTGCAAAGGAGCCCGCCTCGAGCTCGGTAGTAAGTGTCTGGGAAAGAATGGCCTTGGATATTTCAGAATTGCAGTGGCGTATTAATTCCCTGTAGAGCGAGGATGATGAAACTCTCGAGGCTTCCTTCAGGTCAATATCTATGTCGGATGGTGCCACGATGACCGAATCCCTCGTCATCTCAGCCAGGTCGGAAGCGAGCTTGCTTGCTTCTTCGCTCGAAGCTCCCCTGCTGAAGCGCCCGAGGAGCAGCGGCATGCCGTATTTTTCCATGAATGCCACCCAGAGCCTTAGTCCGCCGTTCTTGAACGTCACGGGCCAGTAGCATTTGGCAAGCAGTGCCGAGCCGTAGGGATTCGCCGGGCCTGCCTCGTAGCTTGCCACTATTGCTTTTTCGGGCGGCACGCGCCACCCCGCCCCGCCGAAGTTGCCCGGGCCGAGAAGCAGGCTGCCCGAGGCATCGAACCTGAACCACTCGTGCGGCCGGGCTATGATGCCCACTGGCCATGCCACGGCCCGGGCGCCGGGCGCGTCGTCCCAGATTATTTCCAGCACCTGCCAGCCGAAGAGCGGCGCCTCGAGTATGTCGCGTTCGATCTCGGCTATGTCGAGTCCATGGAATATGGATTCTATTTCTCTTGTCACGCCTTTCGTGGCCCCGCGCGATTCGATGAAGTAATCCTTGCATAGCAGCCCGCTCTTTCTGGACTGAACGCAGCTCCAGACGTGCGGGTCATTCTTGAGCTCCCTGTATGCCTCAATCGTTTTGCCCGTCCGCCTGAGCACCTTGTCGGGGTCGGGCAGTGCACCGAGCCCGGCCGGCAATGTCCATTCGCGGATGCTGTCGGCAAGCTTCATTTTAAGATTTTTGTGCATGATTCATTTTACCTTTTTAAAATTAATGTAACAATGATTCCCGCTGCAATGCCCGCGGCCGCGAAAGCCGGGTGTGCCCACCATTTTTCTTTTCTCGTGCCGTAAATGATCTCTCGCGTGTTGATTCGCGTGATCGAGTCGGCATGACCGCGCAAATTCATCGTGAACAGGTTGCCGGGGAACGAGTAGGAAATGGCGGCCGTGTCGCCGTGCAGTACGGTGTCGCAGCTCGCGGTGAAGGGCCTCGTGACGAGCCGGGTGTCGGCGGTGTGTTCGAGCCGCGCTTTCCACCTTGTAATCTTAATATCCCTGCATTTTACGGGATTAATTATCGTGTCCCTGAATATTTCGGACGTGGGGTGCACTTCTGCCCCGGGTTGAGTAAATCCGGTAATTGCCTGCAGCAGGGGGAGTGCCGGGGCTTTGGCCGCCCCGGCGTTTCCTGTGCCCGTCAGCAAGCCACGGCAGAAATAGCCCGCTGCTGAGAGCCCGATTATCACCCCGGCAAGGAAAATTGCCGCCGCCGGTGCTATCGCGGCAAGGAGTTGTTTCATTTCCCGGCCTCGGAGTAGTAAACGGAAAGATAAAGCCTGCCGGATGTGATGCCGTTCGGCACGTAGGCAAATTTCAGGTAGCAGGCGTCGCAATTCAGGCTGACAAGTGCCGCGTCGGTCTTGCAGGATTCCTTATCAATCGGAATTTCTGCAAGAACGGTGCTGGCATCGAGATTGTTGGAGGCCAGGACAAGTATCTTGCCGTTCAGCGTGCCGGAGGCACTCCTCCACCATGCCTGGGCGGACAGGGCAACGCTTCTGCCCTTCGCGGCCGCGGGGCTGCCGGAGTATTCCGCGGTCAGCCATGGCGACTCGAATGCCGCCGAC